>NZ_JAELUD010000189.1:0-367 GCF_016429185.1 Aquitalea sp. ASV11 | reverse complement strand
GTCTGGCGAGCCTTGCTGGCGCAGCGCGAGGCCCTGCCCGAAGGGCTGACGTTCGGCGATCTCTTGCGCCTTGGCGCGCACTGGCTGGCCGGGCGCGAAGACCGGGCCGAGTGGAGCCACGTCTGGCGAGCCTTGCTGGCGCAGCGCGAGGCCCTGCCCGAAGGGCTGACGTTCGGCGATCTCTTGCGCCTTGGCGCGCAATGGCTGGCCGGGCGCGAAGACCGGGCCGAGTGGGCGCATGTCTGGCGAGCCTTGCTGGCGCAGCGCGAGGCCCTGCCCGAAGGGCTGACGTTCGGCGATCTCGTGCGCCTTGGCGCGCAATGGCTGGCCGGGCGCGAAGACCGGGCCGAGTGGGCGCATGTCTGGC
>NZ_JAELUD010000188.1:0-376 GCF_016429185.1 Aquitalea sp. ASV11 | reverse complement strand
CGCGCGCCACGCGGCGAAGGGTTTGAACTGCGCACCGACCACTGGGGTGCCATCCGCGCCGGCAAAGGCTTGCTCATCAGTGCCGAAGCCAGCCCCGTCGCTGCCACGCCACAACTGGACATGACCGCAGCGCTGCACCAGCTGGAACAGGCCAACCGGCTGGCCAAAGCCCTGGCCGATGCCGCAAGCACCGCCACCGCCCTGCCGCCGGACGTCCAGGCCCAGGTCGACCTGCTGCAACAGTCGCTCAAACAGCTGGCACAGGCCGGCATTCTGATCAGCGCCCCGGCCGGCATCGGCCTCACCACCCCGCACACCATCCAGCAATCGGCAGGCAGCACCTACGCCGTCACCGCCGGGCAGCACATCAGCCAGG
>NZ_JAELUD010000187.1:0-383 GCF_016429185.1 Aquitalea sp. ASV11 | reverse complement strand
CCCCCCCCCCCCCCCCCCCCCCCCCCCCCCCCCCCCCCCCCCCCCCCCCCCCCCCCCCACATCTTTTCAAGCCGTAGACGGCATTCGCGATTATTGCGTTCGTCTCGTGGGCTCGGAGATGTGTATAAGAGACAGGTTTTCCACGGTGGGCGATCCTCGGGTATTCGAGCGCTTGCCCGCCATGCAGGTAAAACCGGCGCTGGCGCTGTCGCTGCACACCACGCGGGAAGACTTGCGTGCCAGCCTGTTGCCTGTCTCTTATACACATCTGACGCTGCCGACGAACAGTAAGATGTGTAGATCTCGGAGGTAGCCGTATCAATAAAAAAAAAAATTGGTGGGGGGGGGGGGGTAGGGGGGGGGGAGGTGGGGGAGGGGGGGGG
>NZ_JAELUD010000186.1:0-390 GCF_016429185.1 Aquitalea sp. ASV11 | reverse complement strand
CTCCGCCTCGTCTTTCTCTTCTGTCGTGTCTCCTCCCATGCCTCCTTTTTTATTGGCGTTGTTTTTTTTTTCATCCTTTTTATCCGCTTTCTAATCATCTTAAGGTTGGTCTTTATGTTCTGATGTGTATAATTTATTGGCAGCTTGCTTTTTGGCGTGTTGCTTTTTGGCAGCCTTTTTAGCCGGTGCGGAAGCGTCAGCAGCCTGGGCTTTCTGAGCGGAAGCTTCTACCTTCTTCACGCCTTTCTTGTATGACTCTTTAAAACAAATACGATAAAAAGACACTAAGGAAAAAAACGCTGATTCCGAATTCTGAAAGAAAAAGAATAGAAGCGGGGGTGCGAGCGGTGGTGGGTGGTGGAGAGTCGGCGGAGGCGGCGAGCGGGCGGG
>NZ_JAELUD010000185.1:0-393 GCF_016429185.1 Aquitalea sp. ASV11 | reverse complement strand
CCCCCCCCCCCCCCCCCCCCCCCCCCCCCCCCCCCCCCCCCCCCCCCCCCCCCCCCCCCCCCCCCCCCCCTTTTCCACCACCAGACGGCATACGCGATTATCGCGTTCGTCTCGTGGGCTCGGAGATGTGTATAAGAGACAGCCTCCGGGGCTCCCGGTGCAGCGGCAGCAGCCGGACGCGGGCCACGGTTGTCACCAGCCGGACGCGGGCCACGGTTGTCGCCAGCCGGGCGCGGGCCACGGTTGTCGCCCTGGCTCTTATACACATCTGACGCTGCCGACGAACAGTAAGATGTGTTGTGGGCGGGGGGGGGCGGGGGGGGTGAGGGGGGGGGGGGGGGGGGGGGGGGGGGGGGGGGGGGGGGGGGGGGGGGGGGGGGGGGGGGGGGGGGG
>NZ_JAELUD010000184.1:0-393 GCF_016429185.1 Aquitalea sp. ASV11 | reverse complement strand
CCACCCCCCCCCCCCCCCCCCCCCCCCCACCCCCCCCCCCCCCGAACTCCCCCACCAACATCTTTTTTTTTATTATACGGCTACCCCCTATATCTACACATCCTACTGCCCGTCGGCAGCGCCCGACGTGCATCCGACACAGGGCTTCTTCCTTCGACTGGCACTCAAGGAACACACATGCTCCAGAACCAGTCATCAGCGGCGAACCATATTTTTTCAACTCGCTCAAAACGTAGTCAAGCATCTGGATACTGTCTCTTATACACATCTCCGAGCCCACGATACGAACGCAATAATCTCGTATGCCGTCTACTGCTAGAAAATGTTAGTGGGGGGGTGGGGGGGGGGGGGGGGGGGGGGGGGGGGGGGGGGGGGGGGGGGGGGGGGGGGGGG
>NZ_JAELUD010000183.1:0-396 GCF_016429185.1 Aquitalea sp. ASV11 | reverse complement strand
CCCCCCCCCCCCCCCCCCCCCCCCCCCCCCCCCCCCCCCCCCCCCCCCCCCCCCCCCCCCCCCCCCCCCCATGTTTTCAAGCAGAAGACTGCATACGCGATTATTGCGTTCGTCTCGTGGGCTCGGAGATGTGTATAAGAGACAGATCGAGAGCAGCATCCTACTTACATCTGCGGGCAAAGAGCGGATGGCTCTGTTTTTTGCGTTGATGCTGGCATGCGAAATTCCGGTACTGCATGGCCCTGAAACGCCTGTCTCTTATACACATCTGACGCTGCCGACGAACAGTAAGATGTGTGGTTCTCGGTGGTGGGCGGGGGGGGAAGGGAGGGGGGGGGGGGGGGGGGGGGGGGGGGGGGGGGGGGGGGGGGGGGGGGGGGGGGGGGGGGGGGGGGG
>NZ_JAELUD010000182.1:0-397 GCF_016429185.1 Aquitalea sp. ASV11 | reverse complement strand
CCCCCCCCCCCCCCCCCCCCCCCCCCCCCCCCCCCCCCCCCCCCCCCCCCCCCCCCCCCCCCCCCCCCCCCCCCTTTTCAAGCTGATGACGTCATACGAGATTATTGCGTTCGTCTCGTGGGCTCGGAGATGTGTATAAGAGACAGGTGGTGGGCAATTGGCGCAGTTGCAGGTGGCGGCAGTCCACGCCTTCCTTCTCCAGCACGGCAAGCAACTGCCGGCCAAGGAAATCCTCTGACATGCCGCTGAACCTGTCTCTTATACACATCTGACGCTGCCGACGAACAGTAAGATGTGTAGGTGTAGGTGGTGGGCGGGGGAGGTGAAAAGGGGGGGGGGGGGGGGGGGGGGGGGGGGGGGGGGGGGGGGGGGGGGGGGGGGGGGGGGGGGGGGGGGG
>NZ_JAELUD010000181.1:0-399 GCF_016429185.1 Aquitalea sp. ASV11 | reverse complement strand
CCCCCCCCCCCCCCCCCCCCCCCCCCCCCCACCCCCCCCCCCCCCCCCCCCCCCCCCCCCCCCCCCCCCCCCCCGGTTTTCATGCAGAAGACGGCATACGAGATTATTGCGTTCGTCTCGTGGGCTCGGAGATGTGTATAAGAGACAGGGCCACGCTCAGTGCGCTCAGCAGCCAGGTGGATTCGCTGATTGCCAACAGCCGCGCCGCCTCGCAGGTTGCCCAGGCAGCGCGTTCCGGCACGGGTAAGATTCTGTCTCTTATACACATCTGACGCTGCCGACGAACAGTAAGATGTGGAGGGGTGGGTGGTGGGGGGGGGGGGGAAAAGGGGGGGGGGGGGGGGGGGGGGGGGGGGGGGGGGGGGGGGGGGGGGGGGGGGGGGGGGGGGGGGGGGGGGG
>NZ_JAELUD010000180.1:0-399 GCF_016429185.1 Aquitalea sp. ASV11 | reverse complement strand
ATTCCAGATGGATTTAAGTGGCAGCCTGCATCTGTATATTGCAGGATATCTCCATCCTTCATTTTATTTAAGGTTTGCAGAATAATTTGAGGTTTCCAGCACCAATATCCAAAGCCTCTAATGTTGTATTTCAGTTTTTCTTTGAAATTTTCTTTGAAATTAGCATCAAGATCATCTTCTGTTGTGATGATGATTTCATCATATATTCCCATTTCCTCGGCTTGCGACTTTATGCGAGTCAACGACTTTTTCATTCTTTTATCAGCAAAGCTCAGAAATATTTTAGCCATTACTCAATTTTCTATTGTTGATGGTGCTAAAAGTGTAAGTCCCAAGGGCAGGGTATATTATTAATAATGAGATAACGCTACCCCATATGGGGCCGCTATTTCCAAATGC
>NZ_JAELUD010000017.1:0-63589 GCF_016429185.1 Aquitalea sp. ASV11 | reverse complement strand
GGCAATCTGCTCCAGCGATGCCACCTTGCCGGTGCCGATCGCCCAGACGGGCTCATAAGCAATGACGTACTCGCTGTCGTTCACCTCGGACAGGATGGCCAGCTGGCTGAAAATCACATCCAGGTACTGCCCGGACTCGCGTTCGCCCAGGGTTTCTCCCACACACAGCACCGGCACCAGGCCCGCAGCCATGGCGTTGTTCATCTTGGAGAGCAAGGCCGGATTGGCCTCGCCAAAATACTGGCGGCGCTCGGAATGTCCAACCAGTGTATAGCGGCAGCCGACGTCACTGAGCATGGCGGCAGACACCTCACCGGTGAAGGCGCCGTCAGCGGCAAAGCTGCTGACATCCTGCGCCGACAATTGCAGAGCCTGACCGGCAAGCTGCGCGCCCAGCGCTGCCAGATAGACAGCTGGTGCCGCAACACCCACCCAGGGCTGATTGCATACCGGATCGGCCAGCAAGGCCGCAACCAGGGATTGTGCGCTTTGCGCGCGGGTGTTCATCTTCCAGTTGCCGATGATCAGCTTGCCTGCCATGTCGCTTGCCTCCGTATTTGAGCTGCGGATTATATCCCCACTCGCGGTGGCGTCAAAACATACCATACGGCTTTTCGACGACTTGTAATATTTCTGAAAACTTGGGGGGATAGGATGCGCCTCAACACTTAGCACGCCCTTACCCTAATACTCAGGAGCAAGCATGAAACAGTCTGTACGTCTGGTCGCTTCGCTGGCCTTGTCCGCCGGCTTTGTTGCTGGCGCAGCCATGGCAGCCGACATCACCGGCGCCGGCGCTACTTTCCCCTATCCCTTGTACGCTAAGTGGGCCACTTCCTACAAGGCAACGACCAGCAACAACATGAACTACCAGTCCATCGGCTCTGGTGGCGGCATCAAGCAAATCCAGTCCAAGACTGTTGATTTCGGTGCTTCCGACATGCCCTTGAAGGCTGAAGAGCTGGAGAAATCCGGCCTGACCCAGTTCCCGACCGTGATCGGTGGTGTTGTACCGGTGATCAATGTACCCGGTATCGCCGCAGGTCAGGTGAAGTTTACCGGCCCGTTGCTGGCTGATATCTTCCTGGGCAAGGTTGCCAAGTGGAATGACCCGGCCATCGCCAGCCTGAACCCGGGCGTCAAGCTGCCGGATCAGAAGATCACCGTGGTACGTCGTTCCGACGGTTCCGGTACCAGCTTCATCTTCACCAACTACCTGTCCAAGGTTTCCAGCGAATGGTCCAGCAAGGTTGGTTCCAACACCGCCGTGAACTGGCCGACCGGTGTGGGTGGCAAGGGTAATGAAGGCGTAGCCAACTATGTAACCCGCATCAAGGGTGCCATCGGTTATGTTGAATATGCCTACGCCAAGCAAAACAAACTGACTTACGGTCAACTGAAGAATGAATCCGGCAACTTTGTTGCTCCGGACGAAAAGACCTTCAAGGCTGCCGCAGCGAATGCAGACTGGAAAAAGGCTCCTGGTTTCTACCTGATCCTTACCAATCAGCCGGGCAAGGATAGCTGGCCGATTTCCGGTGCCACTTTCATCCTGATGCACAAGAAGCAGGACAAACCGGCACAGGGCACCGAAGTACTGAAGTTCTTCGACTGGGCTTACAAGAATGGCGACAAGACCGCACTGGATCTGGACTACATCCCGATGCCGGATAGCGTGAAGACCGTGATTCGTACCAGCTGGAAGCAGATTACCGACGCTAGCGGCAAGCCGGTCTTTAATTGATAACAATCTGGCTACAACGAATGAGCGTGCTTGTTGTGCACCTTTCAGATAGTTGTAGCCGCAAGGCCGGGGCTTACCACCCCGGCTTTTTGTCTGAGACGCGACCGAGTATCCCTCATGGAAAAGTTCAGCAATAACCAGCAAATGCAGCGGCAACTGCTGCTAGACAATCTGTTCAGAATAGCCACGCGCTGCTTTGCCTTTCTGGTACTGGCCTTGCTGGTGGGCATTCTGATCTCCCTGATCATTGGTGCCATGCCCAGCCTGAGCAAGTTTGGCTGGGGTTTCCTGACCGATAGCGACTGGGATCCGGTAGCACAGAAATTCGGTGCACTGGTGCCGGTGTTCGGCACGCTGGCCACCTCTTTCATTGCCTTGCTGATTGGCGTGCCGGTCAGCTTCGGTATTGCGGTATTCCTGACCGAGCTGTGTCCGAATGTACTCAAGCGTCCGCTGGGTATTGCCGTCGAGCTGCTGGCAGGCATTCCGTCCATCATTTACGGCATGTGGGGCCTGTTTGTGTTTGCCCCGATGTTTGCCGACCATATCCAGCCGATGCTGATTGACAACCTGGGTGACATTCCGTTGATCGGTCTGTTGTTCCAGGGTGCGCCGATGGGCATCGGTGTATTTACTGCCGGCCTGATCCTGGCCGTGATGGTGATTCCGTTCATCGCATCCGTGATGCGTGATGTGTTTGAAGTGGTGCCCACCATGCTCAAGGAATCTGCCTACGGCCTGGGTTCCACCACCTGGGAAGTCGTACGCTACGTGGTTCTGCCTTACACCAAGACCGGTGTGGTGGGCGGCATCATGCTGGGCCTTGGCCGTGCACTGGGTGAAACCATGGCGGTGACCTTCGTCATCGGCAACTCTTCCCGTTTTGCCGTCGGCCTGTTCGAACCGGGTCAGTCGATTTCTTCCGCACTGGCCAATGAATTTGCCGAAGCCACCGGAGAATTCCATATGGCTTCCCTGATCGAGCTGGGCTTGATCCTGTTTTTCATCACCTTCGTCGTACTGGCCTGTGCCAAACTCCTGTTACTGCGCCTGCAGAAACAGGAAGGCAAGGCATCCTGACAAGGCGCCAACACCATGACCAACAGTACCATCAGCGAATCCGTGAAACTGCAGGGTCGCAGCGAAAGCAGCAGCACCATGAATACTTCGATCTATCGTCGCCGTCGCCTGGTGAATGCCTTCAACATGGGGGCCTCCACCCTTACCATGGCCTTTGGCCTGTTCTGGTTGCTGTGGATTCTGTTCACACTGCTGCAGCACGGCCTGTCCGGCCTGAACCTGCAGGCATTCACGCAGAGCACGCCGCCACCAGGCAGCCAGGGGGGCCTCGCCAATGCCATTTACGGCAGCCTGATGATGACCTTTTTTGGCACCGTGATCGGCACCCCGGTCGGGATTATGGCCGGCATCTATCTGGCTGAGTTCGGTCAGCGCGGCTGGCTGGCACCCGCCACCCGCTTCATCAACGACATTCTGCTGTCAGCTCCTTCCATCGTGATCGGCCTGTTTGTTTATGAAGTTTACGTGGTGAGCGTGGGACATTTTTCCGGCTGGGCCGGTGCTCTGGCCCTGGCCCTGCTGGTGATCCCAGTGGTAGTGCGCACCACCGAAAACATGCTGCGCCTGGTCCCCAACACCCTGCGCGAAGCGGCCGCAGCCCTGGGTACGCCGCAATGGAAAATCACCCTGTATGTGACACTGCGCTCGGCCAAGGCCGGGGTGCTGACCGGCATCTTGCTGGCGGTGGCACGGATTTCTGGTGAAACCGCGCCGCTGCTGTTTACTGCCCTGAACAACCAGTTCTTCAACAACAACATGAACCAGCCGATGGCCAACCTGCCCATCGTGATTTTCCAGTTCGCCATGAGCCCGTACGAAGACTGGCACACCCTGGCCTGGACTGGTGCTTTGCTGATTACCCTGAGCGTGCTGACGCTTAATATCCTTGCCCGCTGGATGGGCAGCCAGAAAACCCAATCGCATTAAGGCATGACGACAATGGCTGATAACAACGTCAAGCTTCAGGTCAAGAATCTGAACTTCTTTTACGGTAATTTCCACGCATTGAAGAACATCAATCTGGAGATTGCACCGCGCATGGTCACTGCCTTCATCGGCCCCTCCGGCTGTGGCAAATCCACCCTGCTGCGCACTTTCAACCGCATGTACGAGCTGTATCCGGGCCTGCGTTCTGAAGGCGAAATCCTGCTGGACGGGCATAACATCCTGGGCCGCGATGTGGATATCAACCTCTTGCGCGCCAAGGTGGGCATGGTGTTCCAGAAGCCGACGCCGTTCCCGATGTCCATCTACGACAACATTACCTTCGGGGTGAAGTTGTACGAAAAACTGGCCAAGACCGAGATGGACGACCGCGTGGAATGGGCCTTGCGCAAGGCTGCGCTGTGGGATGAGGTAAAGGACAAGCTGAAGCAATCCGGCAACTCGCTGTCCGGTGGCCAGCAGCAGCGTCTGTGCATTGCCCGCGCCGTGGCATCCCGTCCGGAAGTGCTGCTGCTGGATGAACCGACGTCGGCACTGGACCCGATTTCCACTGCCCACATCGAAGAACTCATTCATGAACTGAAAGAGGACTACACCATCGCCATTGTGACCCACAATATGCAGCAGGCGGCGCGGGTTTCCGATTTCACCGCCTACATGTATCTGGGTGAACTGGTGGAGTTTGGCGAGACCGACAATATCTTCACCGCGCCCAAACAAAAGGCCACCGAGGATTACATCACCGGCAAGTTCGGCTGATCCGCCATTCACAGCCCCCGCAACTGGTTTATCCAGGGCGGGGGCTTTTGCATTCCGCCCCATTTTGCCCGCCATTATTCCAGATGATTTTGGCTTGGGACGCCTGAAAAAACCGGCGAAAACAGACACCTGTCAAGCAAGCTGTCAGTTGCGCAGCGGGAAAACGACAAGCCTGTTTTTTTTTGGTTCATTTACTTGACGCACGAAGGTCTGGACACAACAATCCCGGCTTTCCTTAACACGATTTTCATGATCATGCTGGACCTCTTTGCAGGGCTGGACACCCATGTGGCCATTACCCTGATCTTGTCGCTGGGCTTTGTCCTGGCCTTCGAGTTCATCAACGGTTTCCACGACACGGCCAACGCTGTTGCCACCGTCATTTACACTCAATCGATGAAGCCACGCCTGGCGGTATTTGCCTCCGGTGTTTTCAACTTTCTGGGTGTTCTGACCGGGGGTCTGGCGGTTGCCTATGCCATTGTTCACTTGCTGCCGGTTGATTTGCTGGTATCGGTCAATACCGCCCGTGGCATGGCCATGGTGTTTGCTTTGCTGACTGCTGCCATTGCCTGGAATCTGGGTACCTGGTATTTCGGTTTGCCAGCTTCCAGCTCGCACACCCTGATCGGCGCCATCCTCGGCGTTGGCCTGGCCAATTGCCTGATCAACGGCACCCCGCTGTCGCAGGGCGTGAACTGGGGCAAGGCCATCGATGTGGGTTTGTCGCTGTTGTGCTCGCCGCTGGTCGGTGCACTGCTGTCCGGTCTGCTAGTGATTGCACTGCGCCGCTCCCGCCCGCAAAGCAATATGCACAAGACACCCTTCCAGCGTCAGCAAGTGGAAGGCCGCAAGCATCCACCGTTCTGGATGCGCTTCATGCTGATTGTCAGCTCCATGGGTGTAAGCTTCTCGCACGGTTCCAATGACGGCCAGAAGGGTGTCGGCCTGATCATGCTGGTTCTCATTGGCATTGTCCCGGCCAAATACGTGCTGAATCTGGACAGTACCCCTTACCAGATCGAACGCACCCGTGACGCGGCCCTGCATTTGCAGCAGTTCTACAATCGTCACCAGACCGCACTGGACGCCATGTTCAAGCCATCGGCCACTGGTAGCAATGTGCATGACTGTCGCCCGCGTGACACTCTGCACACTGCCGACAACCTGATTACTGCATTGGGCGATGGCAGCACCTATCGCAACCTGCCGGATAGCAAACGCTGGGATGTACGTACCGACCTGCTGTGTCTGGATGATGCAGCCAAGAAGGCCGGCTCGCTGCCTAACCTGAGTGCGGATGACAAGCAGCTGCTGAGCAATCTGCGCAAGGACCTGACCGTTACCACCGAATACGCGCCCACCTGGGTGATCATTGCCGTGGCGCTGGCGCTGGGCGGTGGCACCATGATTGGCTGGCGTCGCGTGGTGAAGACTGTCGGCGAAGGCATTGGCAAGAAGGACATGACCTACGCTCAGGGCATGTCGGCCCAGCTGACTGCGGCGGTCTCCATTGGTCTGGCCAGTCAGTTTGGCCTGCCGGTTTCCACCACCCATGTTTTGTCCAGCGGCGTGGCGGGCACCATGGTGGCTGACAAGGCCGGCCTGCAATGGTCGACCGTACGCTCCATCCTGCTGGCCTGGTTGTTTACCATGCCGGTTGCCATGCTGCTGTCGGGCAGCCTGTACTACCTGGCCAGCAACTGGCTCAAGTAAGCCCTGTTGCTGCGACATTGCCTGAAAAGCCGCCCGTGGGCGGCTTTTTCTATGATGGGCATCATGATCTGAAGAGTTTGATCATGATCAAACAGCAAACAAAACACCATTGATTCGTTATTTAATTATTTGCTAATATTATTTCGCTTCATCATGGTTTCTCCTTTGTTGTTTGCAGCAATCCCTTGACGCCTCATTCCAGTCGGAATGGGGCGCTTTTTTTGGCTGATTGCAGGAAAAACAGCAATCCGGGGGACGTCAGGCCTTGAGGTATTGCTCACGTCCGGACAGCCAGCGTTCCAGATGCGCCTCTGCCGCTTCCGGCCAGCGTTGCAGTACTTCTGGCGCCAGCTCACGGGCAGCTTCCAGCAGCTCGATATCTTCTTCCAGGTTGGCAAAGCGCAACATTGGCACACCGCTTTGCCGTGCGCCGAGAAACTCACCCGGCCCCCGTATCAGCAAATCCTGCCGGGCAATCTCGAAGCCATCCACATTCTCGTAAATCACTTTCAGGCGCGCCTTGGCCAGCTCTGACAGCGGATTCTCAAACAGCAACATGCAGACACTGCGTGCGCTACCGCGCCCAACCCGGCCACGCAGCTGGTGCAATTGCGACAAACCCATGCGCTCGGCGTGTTCAATCACCATCAGGCTGGCATTGGGTACATCCACGCCAACTTCGATGACAGTGGTAGCCACCAGTACATGCAGCTCCCGGCTGGTAAAGGCAGCCATCACGGCGGCTTTTTCGTCCGGCTTCATGCGGCCATGCACCAGACCCACTTTCCACTGTGCCAGCTGGGCGGCCAGTACCCGATGGGTATCCACCGCTGTTTGCAACTGCAAGGTTTCCGACTCTTCGATCAAGGGACATACCCAGTACACCTGCTGGCCTTCGCTACAAGTCTTGTGGACATAGTCGATTACCTCTTCGCGCCGGCTGCTGTTGATCAGCTTGGTGACGATGGGGGTGCGGCCCGGTGGCAATTCATCAATGACGGACACGTCCAGATCGGCATAGAAACTCATGGCCAAAGTACGCGGTATCGGCGTGGCCGACATCATCAGCTGATGGGGTTCCTGCCCCTTTTGCTTGAGTGCCAGCCGCTGCCCGACACCAAAGCGGTGTTGCTCGTCCACAATGACCAGCCCCAGCCGGGAAAAGCTGACACCATCCTGAAACAAGGCATGGGTGCCAACTGCCAGTTGGGCTTCGCCATTCGCCATCTGCAGCAGCGACTGTTCTTTCTGCTTTTTGCGCTGACTGCCGGATAACCAACATACGGTCAGTCCCAGCGGCTCCAGCCAGCCGGACAACTTGCGGTAATGCTGCTCTGCCAGGATTTCGGTGGGTGCCATCAATGCCACCTGAAAACCGGCCTCAATGGCAGTCAGGGCTGCCAGAGCGGCCACCACCGTCTTGCCGCTGCCCACATCCCCCTGCAGCAAACGATGCATGGGGTGCGACTGCGCCAGGTCGGCATCGATTTCAGCCAGTACTTTTTGCTGTGCACGGGTCAGCGCAAAGGGCAGCGTGGCAAACAGGGCCTGGCGCAGCTGGCCATTGCCTCGGATGGCGGCTGCCTGCCCTTGCCGGCGGGCGCGATAGGCCAGCCGCATGGAAAGCTGCTGCGCCATCAATTCGTCAAATTTGAGTCGCTGCCATGCCGGCAGGCTTGGCTCGGACAGCTGGCTGGCACTGTATTCCGGCGGCGGAGAATGCAAGAGCTGCACGGCATCGGCGAAGCTTTGCAGGCCCAGCCGGGCCATCACCGGCTCTGGCAAGGTTTCCGGCAGCGGCAAGGCCTTGAGCTCATGGCGGATAAGCTTGCGCAGCATGGGCTGGGTGACGCCGTTTACCGTGGGATAGACCGGTGTGAGGCTTTCCGCCAGCGGGCTGCCTTCGACCACTTCGCGGGTTTTGGGGTGTACCATCTCGTCGCCATGAAAGCCACGACGGATTTCGCCCATGGCGCGAATCAACACACCATCGGCAAATTGTTTGAGCTGGCTGGGATAAAAATGGATGAAGCGCAATACCAGCACACCGCTGGCATCCTCCAGGCGCACCATCAACTGCTTGCGCGGGCGGAACTGCACTTCATGACTGATGACCCGTCCTTCCACCAGTACTGGCTGCCCATACGGAGCAGCGCCAATCGGATAGAGATGGGTTTCGTCTTCGTAACGCAATGGCAGGTGCAAGACCAGATCGAGGCGACGGCGCAGGCCGAGCTTGTCCAGCTTCTTGGCCAGAGCGGGTGCCACATTCAGTGGCTGGTTGGCGAGGTCGTTGGCATGGGTCATCGACAGCGATTGTAACCAAAAAACAGGGCGGCGCACCGCCCTGGCACGCCGCCCTGCCCTGTCCTTGCTACAGAATGCTTACTGACGTTCCCACACCTGGGTACGGCCCAGCAGCGAAACGCCCAGGAAACCGCGTACCTCAAGCTTCTTGCCGCCATCCACCAGTTTCATCTTGGCGCTGTATACCTTGCCATTGTGCGGGTCCAGAATCTTGCCGTTGGCCCAGGTATCGCCATCCTTCTTCAAGCCCCACAGAATGGTCATGCCGTTGACCGGCTTGCCCTTGCGCTCGCCATCACACGCTTCGCACACCACATCCGGATTCTGGAACAACTTGACGATCTTGCCGGACAATTCGCCATTGGCACCTTCGGCGATCTGCACCACAGCCTTGGCCTGCTTGGTGTCGTCGTCGATGGTTTTCCAGCTGCCAATCGGGCTGTCTGCCAGCGCAGCGTGTGACAGCGCCATGAATCCCACCGCCGCGACAGCGACTTTCCACAATGTGCTCATGATGTTTTTCCTCGTGTTGTTTGTCTTATTGAAACGCTAGTTTGAAGCTTGGACTCTAGGATGCCAAGGGCTTGGTCAACCGTCAAGCATGGCTCCGGCTCACAAGACAAATTCGCCACGCGCCAATGGAATGACGCTACCGCCGACATAAATACGACGCTGCTCATCCACCGTCAAGTGCAACACATTGGGGCGTTGCAGCACTGCCCCCTGCTCCACACGCCATTGCACAGGATAGGTCTGATGCAGGCTGCACCAGCCACCCAGATTGGCGCAGGCCGAGCCGGTACCCGGGTCTTCCAGCACAGCGCCGTCCTGCTCGTAAAACAGGCGCACTGTAGCGAGGTTGTTGGACACGTGCCACAAGTAGGCTACGCAGCGGCCAGGGTACAGGCAGGCATCCCGGACAAACAGGGCCGGGTCTGGCCGGGCGGCCAGTACGGCCTCTGCGCTGGCAACACGTATCAACAATTGCTCGCTGCCGGTATCCAGCCAGCTGGGAGGGGCTGCAATGGCGGAAACAGGCAGACGCAGCATGGCAGCGGCACCTTCGATGTCCAGCGCGGCAGCGCGCTCCCTGGCAGGATTGGCCTGCAAGATGAATTGCCCGTCCTGATGCCGGATCGGGATCACCCCTGCATTGGTTTCCAGCGCAAAGCTCTCGCCCAATTGCCGCTGGTGATACAGCACGGCTGCCGCTCCCAGAGTGGGATGCCCGGCAAACGGCAGTTCGTGGGCTGGCGTAAAAATGCGCAAGCGGGCATCGGCCTGGGTTGAAGGCAGGACGAATACCGACTCAGACAGATTCATCTGCCGGGCCAGTGCCTGCATGGTTGCATCCGACAGCGCTTGCGCAGCGGTAAACACTGCCAGCGGATTACCGCCAAACATGGTTTCGGCAAATACATTGACGATTTCGAACGGTAAACCGGACATGGATCTCTCCCATCAGCTTGAACAACGGGCATCCTGCAAGGCTTGTTGCAGCTTGGCAAGCTGGCGCTGGAAACGCTTTGTTTGCTTGGCAGAACGGCTGTGCAACAGGTTTTGCTGCACACGCTGCTCGCTGGTCTGCAATCTGTCACATGCCTTGGCTGATGCCAGCCTGCTTGAGGCCGGAGGCTGAACACGCTTTGGCTTGCTGCGCTCCTCAGTCACCATCACTACGCGGCCATGAATCTGGTAATACTCCCTGGTGATCAGACTGAAGCTGCCCTGCTGCATCAACTGGGCCTGGTGATCAGCCGGACAGGGATGGTCCTGATACTGGATTTGTCTTTGTGGCCCCAGACACTTGAAAACCTGGGCCGACACGGGCAATGCACACAACAGCAAAGCCAGATAGCCATGACACATCATGCGTCACCTCCTGCAAGGACCGTGGAGTGGAATGGAGATGAAACGGGATTTTCCTGGCCATGGCTGCCGGACCAACTGGCAGTTGCCCTCAATGCAAACAGGCGACCGAAGTCGCCTGTTGTGTTCACTGCCCTGGCATTGATCAGCCCAGGAACAGTACGGCTTCGGCTTCAACCTGCACACCCTTGGGCAGGCTGGCCACGCCAACGGCGGCACGAGCAGGGTAAGGCTGGCTGAAGTACTGGCCCATGATTTCGTTGAAAGTAGCGAAATTGGACAGGTCGGTCAGGTAGGCATTGAGCTTGACGATCTGGTCCAGGCTGCCACCGGCAGCTTCGCACACGGCTTTCAGGTTCTTGAACACCTGGTGGGTTTCGGCCGCGAAACCACCTTCCACCACGGTCATGGTAGCCGGGTCCAGCGGAATCTGGCCGGACAGGTAAACGGTGTTGCCAGCCTTCACGGCCTGCGAGTAAGCACCGATGGCGGCCGGAGCGTGTTCGGTATGGATGATTTCTTTGGTCATTTACTGGTCTCCATCCCTGAGAAACAGGGTTAACAGGTCATTGAGAAAACGTTGCCCCTGCAAAGTGGGGCGAATGGTGGTGGCATCCTGCTCCAGCAATCCTTGCTGGATGGCCTGCTGCAATTCATTCCGGATACAGGATACAGGCAAACCGGTACGCTCGGTGAACAGGCGCGTTTCAAAGCCGCCGGTCAGGCGCAACAGATTCATCATGAATTCAAAGGGCAGCTCGTCGCGCGCCACCTTGCGGCTGCTTTGCACCGGCTGGCCGTCGGCCACTGCCTGGATATAGGCCGCAGGTTGCTTGTGGCGCATTTCCCGCACGATGCCCTCGTGGCTGCTGATCTTGCCGTGCGCGCCGGCACCAATGCCCAGATAATCACCAAACTGCCAGTAATTGACGTTATGGCGGCTGCGCTTGCCGGGCCGGGCGAAGGCCGAGGTTTCGTAATGTTCGAAACCGGCAGCGGCCAGTCGCGCTTCGATGGCATCCTGCATGTCCGCCGACACTTCGTCATCCGGCAGGTTTTGCGGCGTGCGTACAGCGTACAGCGTGTTGGGCTCGATGGTGAGGTGATAAGCCGACAAGTGAGTGATGCCATGCGACAAGGCGGTGTCGATATCCTGCAATGCCTGTTCCAGCGTCTGGCCGGGCAAGGCGTACATCAGGTCGAGATTGACGTTGTCGAAGCTGGACAGCGCAATGTCGATGGCGCGGCGTGCTTCATCGCCATCATGAATCCGCCCCAGCACTTGCAGATGCTGCGGATTGAAACTCTGAATGCCGATGGACAGGCGGTTGATGCCGGCCTCACGGTAGCCGCGGAATTTTTCCGCCTCGAAGGTGCCGGGGTTGGCTTCCATGGTGATTTCCGCCTCCGGCGACAGCCGCAGCCGGGCGCGAATGCCCGCCAGCAGGGTGTCCATGGCCTGCGCCGAAAACAGGCTGGGCGTACCGCCGCCCATGAAAATGGTGCTGACGCTGCGGCCCCAGATGGCGGGCAGGCTGTATTCCAGATCGCGCAGCAGGGTTTCCACATAGGCCATTTCATCGAAACCACCGCTGGCAACGCCAGCTTGCGGGTTCCATTGCACGGTCTGGCCGCTACCGCTTTTCAGCTCGTGCGAGTTGAAATCGCAGTACGGGCATTTGCGCACGCACCAGGGGAAATGGATATACAGCGACAGCGGCGGCAGTTCACGCAGGCCGCCTTTCAGCCCGGACAGATCAATCACGCTCATGCCAGCTCACGCAGTTTGCCCAGCATGTCCTGCATGGCCTTGCCGCGATGGCTGACGCGGTTCTTGTCCTCGGCCGCCAGTTGGGCCACGGTGCAGCCGAATTCCGGCAGGTAGAAGTAGGGGTCGTAACCGAAGCCACCCTCGCCTGCTGCAGTATCCTGCACTTCGCCCAGCCACATGCCGTCGGCCACCAGCGGTTGCGGGTCGTCGGCATGGCGTACCAGTACCAGCACGCAGTAATACCAGGCGCGGCGATTGTCCTTGCCTTGCAGCTTTTCGATCAGCTTGGCGTTATTGCGCTCGTCCGACTTGGGCTCGCCGGCATAGCGCGCCGACAACACACCGGGCTTGCCGCCCAGCGCTTCCACGCAGATGCCGGAATCATCCGCCAGCGCCGGCAGACCGGTGACATGACTGGCATGACGGGCCTTTTCCAGCGCATTTTCCAGAAAGGTGTAATGCGGCTCCGGGCATTCCGGCACATTGAGTTGCCCTTGCGGGATGACGGTGACACCCAACGGTGCCAGCAGGGCGGAAAATTCACGCAGCTTGCCAGCGTTATTGCTGGCGAGAACCAGTTTGTCGAACATGTGGATTCATCCTGTTGCGTACAGAGCAGAACAGCAGGGTAAGCGGCCAACCATGCCGCGTCCACCCTGCTGTCAGCACGGATTATTCGGTGTCGGACACGCGGGACGGCATGGCCGCCAATGCCTGCAACAGCAGGCCTTCGTCGGCACCATCCAAGAGCTTGGCATCGGACAGCATGCGCCGCCACTGGCGTGCACCCGGCATGCCCTGGAACAGGCCCAGTATATGGCGGGCAATATTACGCAGCTTGTGGCCCTCGGCCAGACGGGCACGGATATACGGCAGCATGGCATCCACCACCTGCTGGCGGGTCACCGCGCTGCTGTCATCACCATAGAAAGCGGCATCCCACTCCGCCATCAGCCAGGGGTTGTGATAGGCCTCGCGCCCCACCATCACACCATCGACATGGCGCAGGTGTTCGGCGATTTCGGCATTGGTTTTTACCCCGCCATTGATAAGGATTTCCAGCTCCGGTCTTTCCTGTTTCAGCCGGTAGACGTAGTCATATTTCAGCGGCGGGATTTCGCGGTTTTCCTTGGGGCTCAGACCCTTGAGGATGGCATTGCGCGCATGCACGATAAAGGTGGTGCAGCCGGCGGCAGCCACCTGGTCGACAAAACCGGCCAGGTAGTCGTAATGCTCGATCTGGTCGATACCGATGCGGTGCTTGACGGTGACATCGATGTCCACCACATCACGCATGGCCTTGACGCAGTCGGCCACCAGTTGCGGCTCGGCCATCAGGCAGGCACCAAACGCCCCCTTTTGCACCCGCTCGGACGGACAGCCGACGTTAAGGTTCACCTCGTCATAACCCCACTGCTGCGCCAACCGCGCGCACTGCGCCAGCTCGGACGGCTCGGAGCCACCCAGTTGCAGGGCCACCGGGTGTTCGGCTTCGTCAAAGCGCAAATGCCGCTCCACATCGCCATACAGCAGCGCACCAGTGGTGACCATTTCGGTATACAGCCAGGTGTGACGGCTGATTTGCCGGGCAAAGTAGCGGTAGTGGCGGTCGGTCCAGTCCAGCATCGGGGCGACAGACAGACGGCGTGAGGGCAAAACGGGCTTGGTGGCGTTCATCGTGGTCAGGGCTAGTGGGCCCGGCCTTGCAGGCCAGGGTGCATCAGAGGGCAGCGGCTGCTGACATGCTGCAAAAACAGAGACTTAACAGGGCGCACATTATCCGGCGCGCTCTGGTGCAGGGTCAAGCCTCGTCATGGTCAAAGCAGGCGGACAAAGAAAAACCTCCGCGACAGGCGGGCTGCCAGCGGAGGTTTGATCTGATGTGAGCAGGACTCAGAGCATCCAGCCGATATGGGCCGGTACCTGGCCATCCACCGCCATCATCACCGACAGTGCGGTGACGGTGATGATGGAGAAGAAGAACACCTGACGCGCCCAAACGCGGTCGTCAGTGCTTTCCTTGTAACCGGACAGCGCCATCTTCAGCCACCACAGGCTGGTGGCACAGGCCACGGCCAGGTAGCCATAACCGGCATAGCCGTAGAACACCAACAGCAAGGTGGCAACGGCAAAGGCCAGGATGTACAGCACGATCTGTTGCTTGGCCTCGGAAATGCCCTTCACCACCGGCAGCACCGGAATCTTCGCCGCTTCGTAGTCCTTGAAGCGGAAGATGGCGATGGCGTAGGAATGCGGCATCTGCCACAGGCAGAACATCAGCAGCAGGATGGCAGCACCGCTGTCAAAGCGGCCGCTGGCGGCACAGTAGCCCGCCACCGGCGGTACTGCGCCGGACAGGCTGCCCACCAGGGTGCCATATACCGACTTGCGCTTCATGTACAGGCTGTACACGCCAACATAGATCACGAAGCCAAACGCAGCACAGGCCAGCGCCAGCATGTTGGTCCAGATGGCCAGCGTGGCAAAGCCGGCAACACCCAGCACAAAACCATGTGCCAGCGCTGCCTTGAGGCTCATGTCGCCGGTCACCAGCACCCGTTTCTGGGTGCGGGCCATACGTGCGTCGATATCGCGGTCGATGCAGTTGTTGATGGCACAGCCGGAGGCCACCACCAGCGACAACCCGGCCACCGTGGCCAGCAGCAGGGTCCAGTCCAGCCTACCCTGCGATGCCAGCAAGAAACCACCCACGGTGGAGATGAGGTTGCCGAAGATGATGCCCGGCTTGGTCACCTGCAAATAGCGCTTGAGTTTCATCACGTCCCGGCTCAGCGCAACATCAGTGCATCGGCGGTGGAGATGATCCACACCGACAGCCCAACCAGCATCACGATGATCATCGCGGTGAACAGGAAGGAGAAGCTGTTGAGCTTGCCTTCCTTGGTGAAGTTCAGATGCAGGAAGTACTTGAGGTGCACGATGATCTGCACCACGGCGAAGCCGAAGATGCCGATAACGGTGGCCTGTTTGGTGAAGTTGCCGCTCATCACCATCCAGAACGGAATGGCAGTGAGAATGACAGCCAGCACGAAACCGGTGAGGTAGCTTTTTACGCTGCCGTGGTCGGCGGCGTGTTCATGAGCCTGACTCATTACATGGCTCCTTTCAGGTACACGACGGTAAACACGCAGATCCACACGATGTCCAGGAAGTGCCAGAACAGGCTGAGGCAGCTCAGGCGGGTCATGGCGCGGCCGGTCAGGCCGGTCTTGGCCACTTCGAACATCATCACCGCCATCCACAGCAGGCCGGCGGTCACGTGCAGGCCGTGCAGGCCAACCAGGCCGAAGAAAGAGGACAGGAAGGCGCTGACATTCGGGCCATGGCCTTCGGCGATCAGGTGGTGAAACTCGTTCACTTCCATGCCGATGAACACGGCACCGCAGGCAAAGGTAACGGCCAGCCAGCCCAGCACGGCCGACTTGTTGCCCTTGTAACCGGCAATCATGGCAAAACCGTAGGTGATGGAGGACAGCAGCAGGGCTGCGGTTTCACCCATCACATAAGGCAGCTCGAAGATTTCCTTGCCCGAAACACCGGTGGCGATGTTGCGATACAGCACTGCATAAGCCGCAAAAGCCGTGGCGAACAGAATGCAGTCGGTCATCAGATAGAACCAGAAGCCCAGCACGGTCTGCGAACCGCTGTCGTGGTGCTCGTGGTCATCATGCGCGTCGTGCGCGTGTTCTACATAAGTACTCATCTTGGCTCAACCTGTTAAGCAGTAGTGGTGGGACGGCTGCCACGACGCGGCTTGTCTGCATCGCGTTCGCTGTAGTTGTCCACATCAATGCCCATTTTTTCAAAGTGGGCACGCTCGATTGCTTCCACTTCATCCGGCTGTACGTAGTAGTCCAGATTGTTGTCGTAGGCACGGGCCAGCATGGCACCGATGATGCCCACCAGGCCGACAATCGCCAGCCACCAGATATGCCAGATCAAGGCAAAACCCAGCAGGGTGGTGAAGCCACCGATGTACACGCCGGTGGCGGTGTTGCTCGGCATGTGGATCGGTGCGTACTTCTGCGGCACCTTGTAAGCCTCGCCCTTTTCCTTCATGTCGGTGAAGGCGTCGATATCATGCACATGCGGCACAACAGCGAAGTTGTAGAACGGCGGCGGGGAGGAAGTGGACCACTCCAGGGTATGGCCATTCCACGGGTCGCCGGTCACGTCGGCCAGTTTCTTGCGGTCGCGGATGCTCACCACGATCTGCAGCAGCTGGCAGCCGATACCGCAGGCAATCAGCACGGCGCCCACGCAGGCGATGTACAGCCACGGGTCCCAAGCCGGATTATCAGTATGGTTCAGACGACGGGTCATGCCCAGGAAGCCCAGGATGTACAGCGGGATAAAGGCAAACATGAAGCCACTCTGCCAGAACCAGAAGGCTGCCTTGCCCAGCTTTTCATTCAGCTTGAAGCCGAAGGCCTTGGGGAACCAGTAAGAGAAACCAGCCAGATAGCCGAATACCGCGCCACCGATGATGGTGTTGTGGAAGTGGGCAATCAGGAACAGGCTGTTGTGCAGCACAAAGTCAGCACCAGGAACGGCCATCAGCACGCCGGTCATGCCGCCGATGGAGAAGGTCACCATGAAGCCCATGGTCCACAGTACCGGCGGGGTAAAGCGGATACGGCCCTGATACATGGTGAACAGCCAGTTGAACAGCTTCACGCCGGTCGGCACTGAAATCACCATGGTGGCGATACCGAAGAAGGCGTTCACATCCGCACCGGAACCCATGGTGAAGAAGTGGTGCAGCCACACCATGAAGCCCAGCACCGAAATCACGCCACTGGCGACGATCATGGAGGTGTGGCCAAACAGGCGCTTGCCGGAGAAGGTGGAGATGACTTCGGAGAAGATACCGAAAGCCGGCAGCACCAGAATGTAAACTTCAGGATGGCCCCAGGCCCAGAACAGGTTCAGGTACATCATGGCGTTGCCACCGGCTTCCGCGGTAAAGAAGTGGAAGTCCAGGTAGCGGTCCAGGCTCAGCATGGCCAGGGCGCCGGTCAGGATGGGGAAGGAAGCCACGATCAGCACGTTGGCCCAGGTGCAGGTCCAGGTGAAGATCGGCATTTGCATCAGCTTCATGCCCGGTGCGCGCATCTTGATGATGGTGACCAGGAAGTTGATCGCCGTCAGCGTCGTCCCTATACCGGATATCTGTAGCGCCCAGGTGTAGTAATCCACCCCCACGTCAGGACTGAACCCCAGCTCAGACAGCGGCGGATAGGCCACCCAGCCGGTACGGGCAAAGTTACCCACACCCAGCGACAGGTTGACCAGGATCACCGCCGACACCAGCAGCCAGAAGCTCAGCGAGTTCAGGAAGGGGAAGGCCACGTCGCGCGCGCCGATTTGCAGCGGCACCACGATGTTCATCAGGCCGGTCATGAAAGGCATGGCCATGAAGATGATCATGATCACACCATGCGCGGTGAAGATCTGGTCGTAGTGTTCTGGCGGAAATACCCCCAGATGCCCGTCGGTGGCCATGGCCAGCTGGGCACGCATCATCAGTGCATCGGCAAAGCCGCGCAGCAGCATGATCATGGCGACAACGATGTACATCACGCCAATCTTCTTGTGGTCGACCGAAGTCAGCCACTCTTTCCACAAATAGCCCCATTTACCAAATTTGGTAATGAGCGCCATCACCACCAGGCCCAGCAGGCCGGCGCCGGACAGCGCGGCCACAATGATGGGTTCCTTGTAGGGGATGGCATCCAGAGTCAGTTTGCCTAACAACATCGATTATTACTCCTTGACGGCCGGGGTTTCGCACAGACGCTTGGTCAGCGCGGCCAGCTTCAGTTCGTCGTCGGTGGCAGCCAGCGACTGGCGGCCTGCCATGTACTTGTGCAGCACGGCATCAAACAGACGCGGTTCCGGCATGTTGTAGAACGCCACCGGATTGTTCTCGCTCGGCTTGGCCAGCGCGAGATAAGCATCTGCATTCAACGACTTGCCAGCAGCACGCACCTTCTGTACCCAGGCATCGAACTGCTCGGGCGTTTCGGTGGCAATGGCATTGAACTTCATGCCGGAGAAACCGGCGCCGCTGTAGTTGGACGACATGCCCTTGTAGGTACCGGCTTCATTGGCGATCAGATGCAGCTTGGTTTCCATGCCGGCCATGGCGTAAATCTGGCCACCCAGCTGCGGGATGAAGAAGGAGTTCATCGCGGCATCGGAAGTGATGCGGAAGTTAACCGGGACGTTCTTGGGGAAGGCCAGCTGGTTGACGGTGGCGATGTTCAGATCCGGGTAGATGAACAGCCACTTCCAGTTCATGGCAACCACCTGCACGTTGATCGGCTTTTTGTCCGAATCCAGCGGGCGGTACGGGTCCAGCTTGTGCGTGGTGTTCCAGGTCACCACGGCCAGACAGCTGACGATGATGATGGGGATGATCCAGACCACGGCCTCGATCTTGTTGGAGTGGGACCACTTGGGCGTGTAGATGGCGTCCTTGTTGCTGGCACGATACTTCCAGGCAAACAGGAAAGTCATCACGATGACCGGAATGACAACCAGCAACATCAGCACAGTGGCGGTGATGATCAGGGATTTCTCATCCGCTGCGACCTGCCCTTTCGGGTCAAGAATGCCACCCTGACAACCGGTGAGCAGTGCAGTCACGACTGGAGAAAGCCCCCACAACAGGCGGGTGGGTCTAGAGTTTCTCATCATACGACTTTACGGGTTAAAGATTCCTTGCTCGCCGCGGCGAGGGACGGCGTCATGTCAGCAGACGCCGTCGTGCATGTCGGATGCGGGAACCCCGCACCAAGAACAAGGCCCTTACAGGCGGCCTTGTTACCGTTGAATACCGTTTGTTTGACTACCATTCCACACGACACTGCAGCCGTGTCATGACCCGCGGCCGCACACGCGGCACACCTCTTGCGTGCCGGGATTGGACCGGGTCGCCGGTTCCATCTGTGCTGGGTGGACCTGCTTGAAGAAAATGTGCGTCGTCACCATCTCCCCACTGCCTGATTTGCAGAGTGGGCTGACAAGACTGCGACAATTTGTCACAGTGACGGGCGCGCTATTAAAAATCAGTTTTATTCACCTTAGCAAGCTGGCAGCGACTCTTCATTGGCATAAATACGCGCCAAAATGGTGCATATTTGATTTGCATCAAGGCGCAAATGTCAGATTTATTGCAGCAACAGCAACGCTTTAAGCCATGTGCATTCGCGGTGCAGCGCAGCATTCCGGCTGTTACATTTCGTTGCAAAAAAGTTCCCCTTGCGTAACGCCACAGCTACAGGCAATAAAAAACCGCCGCTTGCAAACGCAAGGCGGCGGTTGGAGATCGGGGATCTGGTTTGTCGTGTTTCAGCTCAGCGTTCCAGCTCCAGAATGGCTTCCATATCCTGGTCAACCTTGCGCATGCGCTCGTAGAGTTCACCGGTACTGCCCACCATCTGGTCCAGCTGCTCCTGACTGCTGTTGGACGAAGCGGTCAGCTTGCCCAGCAAGCTCACCACCTGCTGCATTTCGCCGGCAAAGCTGCTGACATGTTCGCTCATCAGCCGCATGTCCACGCCCACTTGCGCCACGCCGCTCATCACGTGTTCCACTGCGCCACCGGTTGCATCCAGATTGGACTGGGTGTTGTTGGCCAGCTTGCGTACCTCGTCCGCCACCACGGCAAAACCACGGCCGGCTTCCCCTGCACGTGCGGCTTCAATCGCCGCATTCAGGGCCAGCAGATTGGTCTGTTCGGCAATCTTCTTGATCATCAGCATCACATCGCCAATCTGGCGTGCATCTTTTTCCAGTTCGACAATGCGCAAGCTGACATTGGCTGAGGTCTTGTTGCCCTGCTCCACGCTGCCGGAGAAGCGTGAAATCTCGCTCTGGATGGCAATCAGGTGGGTCACCAGCTCGGCAGAGGCCTGACGGAACATCGGCAGGCTTTCCATCAACTGGCTGGCAAAGCTCTTGTAGCCTTGCAATTCGTGAATCACCTGCGACTTCATCCGGTCGATGCAACGGGCGCGCGATACTTCGCGGCTGGCAAAGTAGTTCTTGAAGTTGGCGTAATGAATGGGGAAACGCTGGATAAAGTCGTCCTGAAAGCCATCGCGTGCCGGGTAGAAAAATACCGCGGTCTGGGTCTGGTTGATATTGACCCCCAGCAACTCGCCAAACGAAGAAAAACCGGCCACCGGGATATCGCCGTAGACATTGCTGCCAGCCAGCGCGCTGCTGTTGTTGAGTCGGCGCAAGATACAGTCGTTGAGCAGGCCGCCAACCGCAGCCGGCTTGCCTTGGGTAAAACGGCTGAAATCGCCCTGGGTTCGTTCCACCAGGCCTTCTTGTTTCAGCAGGTGCAGCTCTTCGCCAAAGCTCAGGTCACAGGCGAAGTGCAATACCCCGTTCTGGGCATCCACGCTCAGCACCGAGCGCACGAACATATCGTTCTTGATCTTGATGCCAAAGCTGTACTTGGCCAGTCTGTCACCCACTTCGCCAGGGCTGCAGGAAAAGTGACGCGCCAGCACTTCCACCACATTGGCCACCTTGCCGTCCCGGTCGAATACCGACTCCACGGTGCGCAGTTCGGCACTGGCTTTGGCAATGGTGAAAGCAGTACCGGTTTCCTGGAAGTTCTGCGACTTGAACACGCCGTAGCGATAGGCCGGGGACAGCTTGATGAACACCAGTACCGCATGGCCATCGCGCACGCTCTGGCCGTCATGCAGGCGGGTCATGGAGAAGTCCAGCGGGCCACCGGCCGAACCACCGATAAACAGATAGGGGAAGCGTTCCGATTCGTACACGGCTTCCATCAGATAGCTTTCGCTGCTGGACAGGCCGTCCACCAGGGTCAGCACGAAGCCATCCTGATAGCTCATGGAAAAGCCGGGCTGCACGCGGGACAAGTTGTCCATGATGCGGCGCACCCGCTCGTCACGCCCCATCTTGCTCTGGCCCGCCTTCAGGTCCTCACAGCCCAGGGGCACGCTGGCCACATGCACGGCAGACAGGATTTGCTTGTCAAACAGCTGGAACACCATGCTGTCCCAACCCGGATTAGCCGGAAGATACAGCGGGTCGTTTGCCTTGAGCGAACACAGTTCGCCCGCAGTGGTGGTCAGCACCACCTTGGCACCGGGAAAGGCTGCGGCGGCACTACGTGCTACCTGGTCCAGATTGGCTGCCGGATTGATAAAGCCAAGTACCAGGGCGATGTCGTCCCGGCTGGCGGCACGCAGGTCGTTATCTACCGAAGAGGTGCGGCTGCGGATGACCTGGATGGGCGCAGAGCCCTGCTTGCCCGGCTCGCTTTGAATGGTGGGTTTATTGCGCTTGAAAAACATCCTGACACTCTCCCATTGGCAATGTGAATCATTATTATTTTCATGCTTATGGCATGGTCTGAAATGCATATTAGCAAGAAAAACCGTACATTCCAGCCGGTTATTACGAATGTTCTGATCCAACTCAGATTCAAGTCCTCGTGCTGTACGGTTGAGTCTGAGTCGGCCTCAGGCCATACTCCCCCCGTATTGTGTCAACCGGATGGATGAGCAGGCATGACCTACCGTATCGTATTTGTTGAAGATGACCCTGATCTGGCCGAATTGATCAGCGATTTTCTAGCCCGCCACGAAATGGACGTCGTGATAGAGCCGCGTGGTGATACGGCGCTGGCTACCATTGAAAGAGAGGCACCGGACATGGTGCTGCTGGACATCATGCTGCCGGGCAAGGATGGCTTGTCCATCTGCCGCGAGCTGCGACCCAACTTTGACGGCCCCATCATCATGCTGACCTCGCTGGACAGCGACATGAACCAGATTCTGGGGCTGGAACTGGGCGCCAATGACTACATCCTGAAAACCACGCCGCCGTCGGTGCTGGTGGCCCGCTTGCGCTCACAGCTGCGCAATATGCGCCCGGCCCAGGCTGCCAGCGAGAGCGCACCAGTCAAGACCCAGCGCAAACTGGTATTCGGCCAGCTGTCCATCGACCCGGTCAGCCGGGATGTGGTGCTGGGCAAGGAAAAGGTGGCACTGTCCACCTCCGACTTCGACTTGCTGTGGTTGCTGGCCAATCATGCCGGCGAAACACTCAACCGCGACATCCTGCTCAAGGAAATGCGCGGTGTCAGCTATGACGGACTGGATCGCAGCATTGACGTGGCCATTTCCCGCCTGCGCAAAAAGCTGGGCGACAACCCCACCGAGCCTTTCCGCATCAAGACCGTGCGCAACCGCGGCTACCTGTTCTCCTTGTCCGGCTGGGAATAATCCATGCGTCGTCTGTTCATCCAGTTTTACCTGCTGCTGGTCACCTGCTTCATGGTGGCGGTGGTCATGGTGGGCGCGGTTTACAAGCAGGCAGTGGATGATGTGGGCGAGCGTTATCTGTCGGACTTGCTGCGCACCACCCTGTCGCTGATCGAAGCCGACCTGCACGGTGTGCCGGAAGATCGCTGGACCGAAACCCTCCAAAGCTCCAACCATGACTTCACCTTCAAGGTGACGGTGGAAAAGCAGAGCAACTACTTGCTGGATGAAGAATCGGAAGAAGCCCTCAACAACGGCGAAATCGTCATGCTGGAGGACAAGTACCTGTTCCTGCAGAAGATAGAGGACAGCAATTACTTGCTGGTTGCCGGCCCCTTGCGCTACCTGTTCTTCCTCCATCAGCTCAAGTCGGTGGATTACGCCTTGCTGGCCTTGCTGGGTTTGTCACTGGCCATTCCGGTGTTCTTGTGGATGCAACCGCACTGGAAAGACCTGGTCACCCTGGAAAAAACAGCCGGCAAACTGGCTGGCGGCGATTTTTCCGCCCGGGTGCATTTGCCCAGCCGTTCCGGTGTACGCCAGGTCGGCGTAGCGTTCAACCATATGGCAGATAGCATTGCCGCCCTGCTGGCAAGCAAGAAGGCACTGACCAATGCGGTGGCGCACGAACTGCGCACCCCGCTGGCACGTCTGCGCTACCGGCTGGCCCTGCTGGAAGGTGATGAGGACTCCCCGGCCAAGAAAGCCATCGAAAAAGACCTGTCCGCCATTGACTCGCTGGTAGAAGAACTGCTGTTTCATGCCAAGCTGGACCGGCCGGAAGCACCCTTGCAGCTGACGCAGTTTGATGCTGTCAGCTGGGCACGCGAGCGCATTCATGAGCAAGCCACGCTGGCCCCGGAACTGAACTGGCTGGAACCGGCGGAAGAAACGCTGAACTTTCTGGCTGACCAGTATCTGGTCACCCGCGCGCTGGACAACTTCCTGTCCAATGCCCGCCGCTATGCCAACAGTACTATCCAGACCACGCTTCGCATGGAAGACCGCAACTGCATCATCATGGTGGACGATGACGGCCCGGGTATTCCGGAAGAAGACCGGGACCGGGTGTTCGACCCCTTCATCCGGCTGGATGAAAGCCGTGGCCGCAAGACCGGCGGACACGGGCTGGGGCTGGCCATCGTTGCCGGCATTGCACGGCTGCACCATGGCGAGGTGAAGGTGGAAACCTCACCCTTGGGTGGCGCACGCTTCATTATTCGTTGGCCAACATGAGAATGTACATTTAGTTACATTGAGAAACATGGCGTGGGTAGACGTTGCCGTGCAGCACCGTTAGGATGCCCCCCTGAATAGGACTATCTGTCCGCCTTCAAACTTGATTTTCAAGATGAACTTAGGAGTTTTACAAAAATGAAAAAGCTGGCTCTGCTCGCTCTGACCGCCGCCTTTGGCCTGACCTCCACTGCTTCCTTCGCTGCTGATACCTCCGCTCCGGTAGCTATCCACAAGGCCAAGAAGGCTGAGAAGAAAGTAAAGAAAGACGCTTCCGCTCAGAAGGCTCAAGCCGCAGAAGCTTCCGCTCCGGCCAAGAAAGCCAAAAAAGTAGCCAAGAAAGACGCTTCCGCTCAGAAAGCTCAAGCTGCTGAAGCTTCCGCTCCGGCCAAGAAAGCCAAGAAAGTAGCCAAGAAAGACGCTTCCGCTCAGAAAGCTCAAGCTGCTGAAGCTTCCGCTCCGGCCAAGAAAGCCAAGAAAGTAGCCAAGAAGGACGCTTCCGCTCAGAAAGCTCAAGCTGCTGACGCTTCCGCTCCGGCCAAGAAAGCCAAGAAAGTAGCCAAGAAAGACGCTTCAGCTCAGAAAGCCCAAGCTGCTGACGCTTCCGCTCCGGCCAAGAAAGCCAAGAAAGTAGCCAAGAAAGACGCTTCCGCTCAGAAAGCCCAAGCTGCTGACGCTTCCGCTCCGGCCAAGAAGGCTCACAAAAAGCACGCTAAAAAGCACGCTGCCAAGAAAGTAGACGCTTCCGCTCAAAAAGCCCAAGCCGCTGCTTCCGCTGCTGACGCTTCCGCTCCGGCCAAGAAAGCTCACAAAAAGCACGCCAAAAAGCACGCTGCCAAGAAAGTAGACGCTTCCGCTCAGAAAGCCCAAGCTGCTGACGCTTCCGCTCCGGCCAAGAAGGCTCACAAAAAGCACGCTAAAAAGCACGCTGCCAAGAAAGTAGACGCTTCCGCTCAAAAAGCCCAAGCTGCCGCTTCCGCTGCTGACGCTTCCGCTCCGGCCAAGAAAGCTCACAAAAAGCACGCCAAAAAGCACGCTGCCAAGAAAGTAGACGCTTCCGCTCAGAAAGCCCAAGCCGCTGCTTCCGCTGCTGACGCTTCCGCTCCGGCCAAGAAAGCTCACAAAAAGCACGCCAAAAAGCACGCTGCCAAGAAAGTAGACGCTTCCGCTCAGAAAGCACAAGCTGCTGACGCTTCCGCTCCGGCCAAAAAGCACGCTGCCAAAAAGCACCACGCTAAAAAGCACGCTGCCAAGAAAGCCGACGCTTCCGCTCAGAAAGCCCAAGCTGCTGAAGCTTCCGCTCCGGCAAAAAAGGCTAAAAAAGCCGCTTCCGCTGCCAAGTAATTCGCACGGATACGACAGCTGACCCCGGTTGGCTGTGAGTCTTACCTTCGGGGCGCTTCGGCGCCCCGATTGCATTGGAACCCACCCTATGTTGCGCACTACCCTGCTTGCCCTGAGTCTTTGTTTGCTCCCCCTGGCTGCACAGGCCAAACCCACGGCCGAACAACTGGTGCTGTTTTTCGGCAAGGATGATCGCGTCAAGACAGACCCGGACAGCGGCGTGTGGCAGGCTGTCGGGCAACTGGAAACCAAGAGCCATCTGGTGTGCACTGCCACGCTGGTGGCAGAGGATGTGGTGGTGACCGCCGGGCATTGCTTCATCAACAAGCATGGGCGTTTCGATCCGGCCATCAGCTTCACGGTTGGCCTGGCCGGCAATGAATTCAGCGAGCAAAGCGCCATCCGCGAAGTGCAGGTGGACAAGACTTTTCTGGCCGGGCTGGAGCATCGTCCGGACGGTACCTATATTCCCAAGAAAATCGCCGGGCGCGATTTTGCCTTTGTCAGGCTCAGCCAGCCGCTGGGCCGCAGCCGCGGGGTGATTCCGGTATTTGCCGGCGACAGCCAGGCACTGAAACAGCAGCTGCAAGGCATCCACAACACGGTTACCAACGGCGGTTATCCGCTGGATGACCTCACCCACCTGCTGGTTCACAATAATTGCCAGGCGACCGGCCTGCTGGCTGATGGCCGCCTGACCCACCGCTGCGACACGCTGGAAGGCAATAGCGGTTCGCCCATTCTGGCACGCATCAATGGCCGCATGACGCTGATCGGCATCCAGAGCTCGGCCCCGGTGGCTGCGCGCCGCCGCAAGGAAGACAATATGGCGCTGTCCAGCCCGGTGTTCTACCAGCAGCTGCAGCAGTTCATCCAGCAAGGTCGTTCCCGGAAATGACAACAGGGGCAAAAGCCCCTGTCGAACATAGCGCCAGCGTCTGTTACTGGCTTACAGGTCGAGAGCCTGTCGTTGCAGGGCGATCAGTTCGCTGATGCCCTGTTTGGCCAGGCGCATCATGGCGGCCATTTCTTCCTCGCTGAACGGTTCGCCCTCGGCGGTGCCTTGCACTTCGACAAAGCGGCCATTGCCGGTCATCACCACATTCATGTCGGTTTCGCAGTCGGAATCTTCCAGATAATCCAGATCCAGCACCACTTCACCCTGGTGGATGCCCACAGAAATGGCGGCCACGAAATCGCGCAGCGGGCTTTGTGTCAGCTTGCCCTGGGCGATCAGACCGCTGATGGCATCATGCAGTGCGACAAAAGCACCGGTGATGCTGGCAGTACGGGTGCCACCATCCGCCTGAATGACGTCGCAGTCGATCTGGATCTGGCGTTCGCCCAGTTTTTCCATATCCACCACCGCACGCAGCGAACGGCCAATCAGACGCTGGATTTCCTGAGTACGGCCGCTTTGCTTGCCTGCGGCTGATTCGCGCCGCATGCGACTGCCGGTGGAGCGTGGCAGCATGCCGTATTCCGCCGTCACCCAGCCCTTGCCCTTGCCTTTCAGAAAACCCGGTACAGACTCTTCCACACTGGCAGTGCAAATGACTTTGGTATCACCGAATTCAACCAGCACCGAGCCCTCGGCATGCTTGGTGTAATGGCGGGTAAGACGAACGGTACGCAAAGCGTCGTTATTTCGTTGAGAAGGTCGCATCTTCGGTGTCCTGTATGAAACAAAAACAGGTGATCTCCTGCGACATCACCTGTCTGATGAAAATTCGGAAGGCGATCTCAGTCTGGTTTGCTACCCAGGATTTCCTGATGCATCAGCTCCAGATTGGGGTCGAGAATCTGGCGGCCGGCATAACGCGGCGGCGTGACCATTGTATCGAGCGTATCGGGCTTGCCCGCCAGTTCGGCACCATCATCCAGCAAGGTTACTGCCACGGCGGACAAGTTATCGCCATTGCTGCCGGCGCGACGCTCGGCCACATTCATCAGGGCCGGCATCACCTGTCCTACCGCCCGGCCGATGAACACCTTCTCCATCTCGCTATCGCTGATCTGCGACCACAGGCCGTCAGTACACAGCAGCACCGAACAACCAGGCTGCAGCAACTGCTTTTCGCCAATGTCGATATCCGGATCGGTAGTGGCACCCAGGCAGTTGTAGATCTTGTTGCGCTCAGGATGGGTTCGCGCACCCTCTTCGGTCAGCTTGCCCTGGTCAATCAGGCGCTGGACCTGTGAGTGGTCGCGCGAGCGCAAGCGCATGCCCTGCTTGCCGTCCAGCAGGTAGAGCCGAGAGTCGCCCACATGGCACCAGTGCAACATGCCCTGCTGGATGATGGCGGCCACTACCGTGGTACTGGGAATTTCCGGCAGTCGGTGATCTGCCGCATAGTCCAGAATGGCCTGATGTGTGGAGCTGATGGCATTCACCAGAAAGCGGTTGGGATGGGACAGACTGGGCGTTGCCTGCTGGTAAAACAGCTCGCTCATCAGGTCGATGGTGATTTGTGCGGCCACCTCGCCTTGCAAATGTCCGCCCATGCCATCGGCCACCACCAGCATTACCGCCTCACGCGAGTGGGCAATGACCTGGCGGTCCTGATTGTAGGAGCGGCCTCCGATGCGGCTTTCCTGATACAGGGATAATTTCATCGCATGCTCCTCAGGAAGAACGGCCGCCGGCCAGGCCCTTGATCCAGCCTACCAGCCGCTTGGCCGCCACGGCGGGCTCCGGCATCGGTTCGGGTTGGCTGTAACTGGTATCCAGCAAACTTTTTTGTATGGCCAATACGGTGGAAGGACGGGCATCCGGCGCCAGGTTGAGGCATTGGTCGGTCAATTCGAGCAACTCTTTGGAATAATAGTGGCGAAACAGCTTGCTGGCCGGTACCAGTTTGTCCGCTTGCAGGCGCTGCTGGGCAGCCTGTGGGGTGCTGCCACCCATGCAGACATACAGGCAGGCACCAACGGCGTAGATATCGGTCCACGGGCCAAGCGGCTGGTCTTTTTCATATTGTTCCGGCGCAGCAAAGCCGGGGGTGTACATGGAGGCGAAATGCTTGTCGCGCCGTGACAGGGTTTGCCGGGCTGCGCCGAAATCCAGCAGCAGCGGATAGCCGCTGCGGCGCAGGTAGATATTGGCCGGCTTGATGTCCAGATGCAGCAGGCGGTGCAAATGTACTTCGCGCAGGCCGGACAGCAAGGCAGCAAACCATTTGCGTATCCGGCGCTCTTCCAGGCGTCCGCCGGTCAGTTCCAGTTCGCGACCCAGCGAGCGGCCATCGGCATATTCCATCACCATGTAAACGGTCTGGTTGGCACGGAAAAAATTGCTCACGTGCACCACGCTCTTGTGGCTGATTTCCGCCAGGATACGGCCTTCTTCAAAAAAGCATTTCAGGCCCAGATTGAAGGCGTCACGGTCCAGTTCGTGCGGAACCGTCACCATGCCCTCTTCATCCCGCTGGGCCAGGTTGCGCGGCAGGTATTCCTTGATGGCGTATTTGCGGTCTGCATCGTCCAGCGCCAGGTAAACGACGCTGAAACCACCGACAGAGAGCTGGCGGACAATGGTGTACTCGGCCAGGCGATAACCTACCGGCAAGGCAGTCAGTTGGCTGGATTGAGTCATGACATGGCAGTTGCTATAGTGTTCGTTGGCCCGGAATTGAGCATGCACAGCAATTCGGGCCCTGTTCTGAATTTTAATGACACCACAAGCGGGGGCCCACAATGATCCTAAGTATGACAGGCTTTGCATCCATCAGCAGAGACTTTCCCGGCGGTTTGCTCAGCCTGGAAGTCCGTGCAGTGAATCACCGGTATCTTGATGTCCAGATGCGTCTGCCCGAAGAGTTGCGCATCATCGAGCCACAGCTGCGTGAGATGGTGGCATCACGCGTCAGCCGTGGCAAGCTGGAATGTCGTGTCGGTCTCAATCAGCTGGAGGCCGACAATCCGACACTGGAACTGAACAGCGACTTCCTGGCCAGCCTGCTGCAAGTGGCCGCCCAGGTTGAACAGCAAGCGCCTCAGGCCAAGGGCCTGTCCGTGGGCGAGCTGCTGCGCTGGCCAGGCATTCTCAAAACCAACACCCTGGCACCGGAAGTCCTGCAGCAACTGTGCCTGCAAAGCCTGACCACCGCCCTGGAGGACTTCAATGCCTCCCGCGCCCGGGAAGGTGAAAAGCTCAAGCAGATCCTGCATGACCGCGTTGCCGCGATGGAAGGCATCATTGCCACCATCAAGCCCAAGCTGCCCCTGATTCTGGATGCCTACATGAACAAGCTGTCCAGCCGCCTGCAAGATGCGCTGGGCAATGTGGAGGATGACCGCATCAAGCAGGAATTCGCACTGTTTGCCCAGAAGATTGACGTGGATGAGGAACTCTCCCGCCTGACCACCCACTTGAGCGAAGTCAAACGCATCCTCAAGGCTGGCGGCCAGACCGGCAAACGACTGGATTTCCTGATGCAGGAGCTGAACCGTGAAGCCAACACGCTGGGTTCCAAGTCGGTTTCCACCGAAACCACCCAGGCATCCGTCGAGCTGAAGGTACTGATCGAGCAGATGCGCGAGCAGATTCAGAATATCGAGTAAACTTTCAGGTCGTGTCACACCGTGGCACCGAACCAACAGAAGCCCCGCCAGTCGGGGCTTTTTTTCATTTCAGGTCGTGTCACTCCATCGCAACAAAGCGCATACTTGGCGTGTACACATAGGTGTACATACTGCTGATTTAGCTTAGGCAAGTGTGTACACACCCCTATTCGCTGTTCTGTTTTTTGCTGATCCAGCAGCGGCAAGGGCTTGGGGCTGACACTCACTATTCGGGGCGCAATATGGCAAAGCTGACAGACATGCAAATCAAGGCCTGGATCAAGGCAGGGGAGCGCTTCGACGCACGATCTGATGGCGATGGGCTTTACCTTTGCTTTCCTGAGCGTTATTCCGTGCCGTTCTGGCGCTTCCACTACAAGTTCGCTGGCAAAGCCAGGGCAATGGGCATGGGCACCTATGCCGAGCTATCCCTTGCCAAGGCCCGCGAGACTGCCCGCGAACTGGCCGCCCGTGTAGCACTGGGCTATGACGTGGCCGGAGAGAAGCAAGAGCGCAAGGCTGCGGCCTTGGCCAAGATCGAGGAGGAGAAGAACGCCATTACCATGCTGGCGCTGGCTAATGAGTATTACGAACGCCAGATTCTAGGCCGCTGGAAGCACCCGGATATTATCCGCCGCCGCATCGACAAGGACATAGGCCCAGCACTTGGCCACATGAAGGTGGAGGACATCAAGCCCCGCCACATTGATGACATGCTGCAAACCATCGTCAAACGGGGAGCGCCCAGCATTGCCAATGACACCCTGCGATGGGTGCGCCGCATGTTTGACTACGGTATCAAGCGCCACATTCTGGAAATCAATCCGGCCAGCGCCTTCGACCTGAACGATGCAGGCGGTAAAGAAGAAGCCCGCGACCGCGCCCTATCCCGCGACGAGATTGCCAAGCTGTTTGCAGCCATGAAGCTGGCCCGTGGTTTCAGCGTGGAGAATGACCTGTCAATCAGGCTGCTGTTGCTGCTGTGCGTCCGCAAAATGGAACTGTGCGCCGCCCGCTGGGAGGAGTTTGATTTAGCCAATGCCGTGTGGCACCTACCCGGTGAACGCAGCAAGACCGGCAAGCCGATTGATATACCCCTGCCCGCCTTGGCTATTGAATGGCTGCAACAGCTTCACACAATGGCTGCGCCAAGCAGTTGGGTATTACCTGCCCGCAAGATGCAGCACCGCATGGTTCCCCACATCCATGAAGGCACCATTGGCACCGCCTTAGGCAAGGTCAAGCCGCACATGCCCGACGTGCCAGACTTCACCGTGCACGACCTGCGCCGCACTGCCCGCACCCAGTTGGCCGAGCTGGGCATTGATCCAGTCGTGGCCGAGCGCTGCCTGAATCACAAGATCAAGGGCGTGGAAGGGATTTACAACCGGCATGACTATTACAACGAACGGCGCGACGCCCTGAACAAGTGGGCTGGACTGCTGGATGCCCTGGACAAGGGCGAAGCGTACAACGTGACACCGATTACCAAGGGCCGGAAGAAAACAGCCTGACACCAGCTTGGCCACTCACTACCCTTAGCGGGGGAAAAGCCGGACACCTTCACCGGCCGGTGAGTGGCACCATCATTTGAAGGCTTGCGCTTGAAGGGGTGCATCATGCCAATGAAATATTTATTGGACGGGGAGCTTATAAACATACCAGATGATGTTCTGGTTAAAATAAAAAAAATAATTAATCATGATGCCATGAGGCTATATAAGCGGGAAGCAACGGAGGAGGAATTTTTAGAGTGCCTACCATACACGCTAAAAACATTCGGATTAATGATTCAATTAGCATCAGAAGTGGCCCCAAGGATCAACCTAGCAAAAAAATACATTGAAGCCCAAAACTCAATGAGCAGGTCTGATTACATTCAGTTTGAAAAAGACAATCCACTACCACCCGGTCTATCATTAACAATATCAGCTATTAATAGCGATGAGGCCGAGAGGGAAAACATAACAAAGAGACAAAAGAGCGCAGCAAGCCGCCCTCGCCCAAAGAAAAATATTTATGGAAAAACACTCAATGAGCTAATTATTAGTTATTACAAAAATAACTTAGACATGACGCTGGCAGAACTTTGGGAATCATTCAAGCCCGAGCTAGAGAGGTGATCTCAAGCCGAAGTGACTCATTGCTCAAGTGAAAAGCCTGACAATGAGAAATACTTCTATCTATGTGGCACGACCGATGATGACATACGAAAATCAATTGGACACCGACGGTTTCGCGAGATCATAAGAAAAGCAAAAAACGGCATTTAGCCTGGCTAAGTGCCAACTGCCAGATAGAGTCCACTCCGTACCACAAAACACGGAGTGAACCCACATGACAGCCCCTGCAACTATCGGCAAAACTACCCATATTGCCACAATCCAAGCCAACCAGCTTGCTACCTACGGCGCACTGCCTGCCACCGGTTTTGTCCGGCTTGCAGACCTGCGCCAGATCATCCCGTTTTCTGATTCCACCGTCTGGCGGCGTGTCCGCCAAGGGACGTTCCCTGCCCCAGTCAAACTGTCCGAGCGCGTGACAGCCTGGCGTGCCGAGGCTATCCGCCAATGGCTGGACGAACAAGGCCAAGTGGCTTAAGGGGGCATCGTGGATAAAGAAAACGCCCGCACTACCAAAGTAGCAACGAGCGCCGACACCAAGGCTAATTTTACCGACACCAGCAGCATTGCACAACGCAATCGCTTATTGTTGGCCTTATTACAAGGCCCGGTATCGACGTTTCACGCTCGCAATCATCTGAATATCTTACATCCGGCAGCCCGTATTCATGAATTGAAGCTGCAAGGTTATGAAATTCAATCTTTCAGAATACCACTATTTGATGACTATGGCCGACCACATCGCCGGATGGCTTTATATGTCCTGGTGCATGGCATAGCCAGATCACGCCCAACCTAAAACCTATCCACTCTGACAATTCAAACAGTGAGGCCGCGTCCCAAGGCCGATAACGGGAAATAGGGCGCGGTACGTCCGAAGGAAGAAATCATGACACCAAACGCAATGAAACATGCGATTAATTTTGCCATTAGCCAATATTGCTGCCAGCAATCAGCACCAAAAGAAACAGCCCGCAGAACGGGCCAGAAAAGGGGTCTATCACTCTCGTTAGATCAGGATGGCACATTATCAGGCCAATTCAACCGCAATCTGCTACCGCCACCGCTTACGTACTACGAACAACAGCAGGCCATGCACTTACGGGGCAGTGGGCCGTGGCGCATGACGCGCTGCCCCTTCCACGATGATGCCCATGCAAGCCTGAGCGTAAACGTAGAAAACGGCGCATTTGTCTGCCATGCCTGCCAGGCCAAGGGCGGGGACGTGCTGGCCTTTCAGCGTTTATTAACGGGCCAGACTTTCCGTGAAGCCGCCACCATGCTGGGAGCAATGAGCCATGACTAACCTTGTGATTACCGCCAGCGAGGACGCACGCAAAGCCGCAAGCAGATTGGCAAGCAGCACCATTGCCGGAGGCTACACGCTGGAAGCCTTGCACGTTTACGCCGACACCAGCGGGGCAACGCTTTACTGGCGGATCAGATGCAAGCATTCCAATGGCCAAAAGTGGATCAGACCGATGCACCACGATGGCAGCCAATACCGTATTGGTGAGCCATCTGCGCCCGATGCTGGCAAGCCACTTTATGGCCTGTACGCCCTGGCACTGCAACCGGATGACACTGTTTTTGTAGTGGAAGGCGAGAAAGCAGCCGATGCTCTACTAAGGCTAGGCAATGTAGCAGTCACCAGCGGGGCCGCTGATAGTGCCAATGCAGCCGACTGGACACCATTGAGGGGCCGTAGCGTCATTTTCTGGCCTGACAATGACGAAGCCGGGGCAAAGTATCTGCAAGCCTGCCTGCCCTTATTGGCTGCCTCTGGTGTGGCATCAGCCAAGGTTATAGACGTATCTGCCCTATCCCTGCCTGACAAGGGTGATGCAGCGGACTGGCTTGCAAAACACCAGCCCGCCGAACTAGCCCAACTGCCGTTAATTGAAGTACCAGCCACCGGGCCGGAATCTTTCGAGCGCGACACATTGCCAACGCAGTGGCCTGCCAATTGCCTGCCGGGAGCGATGCAACAGGCTGCCCAAGCGATTGCCGAGCATGTACAAGCCCCTGAGCCATTGGCAGCCATGGCCGTACTGGCAGCCGTAGCACACATTGCCCAGCGCACTGCCAATGCAGATCACCCCAAGATGGGGCCAATGCCTTGCAGCCTGTTTGTGCTGAGTCTGGCCAACAGTGGCGACCGCAAGAGTGCTTGTTTTAGCCTCGCCACGCGCCCAATAGATAGCGCAGAGAAAGAGGCCCGACAAAAGCATAAGCAGGACTATGACGCAGCCATGCAGGAGCGAAAGGCCAGCCGGAAAAACGAAGAAGAACCAACCAACAAATTGCCCAGCGATCCGCGCACGCTCTACAGCGATTCGACGTTAGAAAAGATTGCCCGCGATTTTGTACAAGGCAGCCGTCCTGCCCTGTCATGGTCAAGTGATGAGGCTGCACAGTTTTTTGATGGCCACAGCATGAAGGCAGAAACCCGTGCAGGGGCCTTGGGGGTACTGACTCGCCTGTTTGATGGCCGTGGCGTAGAACGCGACCGTGTAGGCCAAGGGCTTGGGAGTGGCTATCGCTTTGACGTGCGCTTTGGCCTGTTTCTGTCTGGCCAACCGAGTGTCATTGCCTCATCACTGAATGACCCCTTACTGAGAGAGCAAGGCTTATTGCCTCGTTTCATCCTCAGCAGCCCGACAAGCCTTGCAGGTGAGCGTTTTCTTGATGAGGCGTCACTAAGCAAGCGGGCAGATGCAGATGCACGCTCAGGCCAATACTGGCGGATTTTGACCAAGCTGAATAATGCCCCATGGCCAACCAATGAGTATGACGGACTGGTACTGCCAACCGCCACCATCACGCCAGATGCAAAAGCCAGATGGCTGGTTTTCTACAACGCGACCGAGGCCCGTTTATCACCTGAAAATGGCGATCTGACCGGCAGCCTGCAAGCATTCGGGGGCCGTGCAGGTGAACTGGCCCTGAGAGTAGCCACCGTGTTTGCAGTCTGGCGTTACTACGAGAACGCAGCCGACAAGCTGGAAGTGCTACCCGATGACATAGACCGTGCGGCGGCCTTGGTGAACTACAGCCTGGCGGAATGGCTGAGGCTTTCCACCGGACACCAGCTATCCGCCACAGAGAGGGACGCACGCGACTTGCTGGCATTCCTGCAAAAGAAGCCAGAGCAATGGACATGCTTCACCAAGCAGCAACTTGCCCAGCGCGGCCCCGGCAAGATGCGATCAGACAGCAGGCGTAGAACTGCCGCCCTTGATGAACTCATCCGGCGCAAATGGCTGGTGTTTGATGGCACTCACTTTACTCTTGCCAGCCCCACCAGCAATCACTAGCAAGCCCATTTGCTACTGCTACATCTGCTACTTCTGCTACATCCAGAGCTTTTCTCGCTGGGCTAAGTAGCAAATGTAGCAAAAGTAGCAGTAGCAACCCGGAGAAAGGACTTACATGCAGTCAGACTGGATGACCGAGCTTTACCAGCGATATCCGACACTCGCCCCTAAATGGCACAAGACCACGGCAAGGCGCAAAAAACTGGCCCGCAAAAATGGCGAACGGTTCTATCAGCCCGCCCAGCCCTGCCACTATGGCCACGACTCACCCCGGTACACATCAGACGGGCATTGTGTCCAATGCCGCCGAGAGGACTACCAGAGGCGCAAGGCTAGATAGTTTCCATTTTGCGACCCCTATAAAAAGCGGTCTTTTTTATTGTGGCGCGTCCGTGTTTACGGAGAATTTAACGGGAAACATGGAAAATATGAAACAAGCTAGTGCTAGCTCAAGCACTCGTTTTTAGCGTGTACCCATGGGTGTACCCACGGCAAAAAAGCGAGTAGCACAATCCTTTACTGGAAATGCTTTCAGCTATCTACTCAGTAAACAGATTCAACATCGAGTAAACCTGCGTCTGCTGTCACGTGCTGGCAGTGAATCAAGCCAAGCCCCGCCAGCCGGGGCTTTTTTGCGCGGTTTTTCCGCCGCAGGAGCCTTACCTTTCTTTACATGCCAGGCCGGCAACGCGTGCTGCCCCAGCCCTTAGAATGCGCACTGGCATACAGGGAGGCATCATGCGGAAACAATGGTTGATGATGGCGGCAGCGCTGAGCATGACGGGCTGCAGCTATGGCGACATGCTGGACACCATTCCGGCAGACCGGCATCAGCCTTATGTTCCCAGCCTGTCACGGCAGGCCGTCCGGTTAGCGGTTTCCCCGGCGGAGCAGCGTTTCCTGCAGGCCGAAGGCTGCCAGCAATGCCGGGCAGCCGACCAGTTCCATCGCTTCATCCATGACGACCCGGCGGTGCGCAAATCGCGTTTGCCGCGCAACCCCTTATTGGCCAGTGATGCCGGTGATGCAAAACGTCAGTGGGTGGATGAAGCCCGTACCGCCGTCTATTTCTCCCGGCATATCCGGCTGGCTGACGGGCAAAGCCTGTTCCAGCTGATCAGCCAATGCAGCAACGGTTGGGACAATCCGGCCACCGTCGCCACCTTCAGGCACCCGGCAGGAAAAGAAGCCGGGTTTGACATCGAATACCTGATACGCTTCAAGAAATACGGTCAACCCATCGCCTTGGAAGTACGGGCGGCCTTCCTGCGTCAGGGGGCACTGATCATTGCCAACAGCAGCTTTGCCGAAGCACTGCTCAATGCCCCGGACTTCATGCAGCAATACCAGTTACGCTGCTGGCAGGATTAGCCAGGCCCGGTGCACAGCCTGGTTTGCATTTATTTACTTCTTCGCGCCGGTCTGCGCGGCACGCCGGCGTCTGAGGCACGTTAAGATGCGGGCATCATTCATGCCTCGCTGGCGGACCCTGCCTGTAATGCTGCACTTCTCTTTTCCGACATCCGTCCCTTCACCCTGCCGCCTGGCCATAATGGCCTGCCTGTTACTGTGCACGGCCTTGTTGCCCGCCTGCACCACGACAGACTATACGATGTTCGAATACCGCAATGGCAGCAAGATCATCGACGGCGAAGGCGGCAGCAAACGCACCGTGGACGGGGTGGAAATCTGGGATGCTGGCGATCCGCCGCACCGTTACCGCATCATGGGCATGATACGGGTGAGCGATTACGACATGGCCTATGTCAACACCACCATGCTGCATGCCCTTGCCCAGCAGGTCAGGCGCTCTGGCGGCTCGGCCGCCATTCTGCTCAATAGCCATGGTGGCATGCGCACCGCGATAGACAGCATGACCTGGCATGAACGTCTGGGCACACCGCAGGAAAATGGCTATCGCATTCTGCGGGCGCTGGTGGTGCAATACCTGCCGGACCAGGCAGCCACGCCCTTGGCAGCATCCGCTCCGCAAACCAGCAAACCGGCCAAAGCACTCAAGGCGGTTCGCTAAGCTGCTTGACCAGCAAATCCGCCGCCACGCTGTCAAACTGCGGGTCTTGCTGGTGGGCACACAGTGCAGCGCCAACTGCAATCAGGCGTTCCAGCTCAGTCACCGTCAGCTTGCCGGCAATGGCCACCAGCGCCTGCGCCAGCATCAATGGAATCGACGTCAGACTGACCGGCTCGGCTGGCGGGTGCTGGCGCATCAGGTTGAGGATATCAATGGCATCCATGTCGCTCTCCTGCGGACCTGTCATCAGGTCATGAGCAGTTAGAGTGGCAGAGCAGAGCGTCGTTCCGGGCTTGCATGCACTGTGCATCAGCAAGCGTGTTCCTGCCTGGCCTGACATGGGTCGGCCTGATGTGGCGGATCCTGGCATTGCGCAAGCCCGCGGCCGTCAACATGGCGCGATCCGGCGGTGATGATGGCTGTATTTGCCCTGTGCAGCCGGGTAGAGGGCTGGCAAGCTGGCCTCTATCATTCCCGGGAGCCAACCATGCTGGAACTACGTCCGAATTGCGAACATTGCGGCTGCGCCCTGCCCGCCGACTCGCCACTGGCCCGTATCTGCTCGTTTGAATGCACCTTCTGTGCCGACTGCGTGGTACTGCTACAGCATGCCTGCCCGAACTGTGGCGGTAACTTTGTACCACGCCCGATACGCCCCGGCATCGACACACGACATGGCAATGACTTGCAGCATTACCCTGCTGCCACTACCAGACGTTATCGCCCGGTGGACGTGGCCGCCCATCAGCAGTGGCTGGCGCAACCGCAGCAGCCGGAATAAAAAAGCCCGCACGGTGGCGGGCTCGAGATGTCACGGCAGGCAATCAGTTTTGCTGCCAGATCAGCCGGGCAATGGCTGAAGAATCCAGCTCGCCCTCGCCTTGCTCGACCAGCTGGCCGATCAGGCCGGCCACACGCTCGGCCTCGGGCAAACGGATGCCCAGTTGTTGCGCGGTATCCAGCACAATGCCCATGTCTTTCAGGTGCAGGTGCGCCTTGAAGCCCGGCACATAATTGTCATCAATCATGCGCTGACCGTGGATATCCAGCACACGGCTCTGGGCAAAGCCACCCAGCAGGGCTTCACGCACCGGTGCCGGGTCCACCCCGCAGGCCTTGGCCAGCTTCATCACTTCGGCAACTGCAGCCACTCCCACGCCAACCGCAATCTGGTTGCATGCCTTGGCTACCTGACCGGCACCGGAGTCACCGATGTGGGTGATGGTCTTGCCCATGGCTTCCAGTACCGGGCGAACCTTGTCCAGCGCCGCAGCCTTGCCGCCCACCATGATGGTGAGGGTGCCGTTAACCGCTCCCACCTGACCGCCGGACACCGGGCAATCCAGGAAGTCGACACCGTGCTCGGCCAGTTGCCGGGCGATATCGCGCGCACCGATCGGCGAGATGGTGCTCATGTCCACGCAAACCAGACCGGCAGCTGCGCCATGTACCGCGCCTTGTTCGCCCAGCAATACCTGCACTACATCCTTGGTGTCGGAAACATTGGTGATCAGTACATCAACCTGTGCGGCAAGCTGCGCCGGGCTGTCTGCCCAGGTGGCCCCGGCTTCCAGTGCAGCGTTTGCCTTTTGCTGCTGACGCGACCACACCGACACGGCATGACCGGCTTTCAGCAGATTCAAAACACAGGGCAATCCCATGATGCCCAGCCCGATATAACCGACTTTCATATCTACTCCAGCAGTGTGCAGGGGGAAAGCATAAGATTACCGCAAAGCCGGGAAGCATGGCAGCGCTTTTGACGACAGACAAGGGCTACCAGCATGAGGGGAGGATTTCAGCAACAGGAATGGTCAGGACTTGTTTTTACGGCTAGCCAGCCAGGATTCAAACTCGAAGTCGGCACCGGTGGCCTTGTTTTCCAGAAAGTAAACAAAAGCCAGGATTTCGGCCACCGCGCGGTAAAGCTCTTCCGGAATGTGGCGGTCCAGATCCACCTGCATCAACAGGGAAACCAGTTCCGGGGAGTCGTGCACAAACACGCCGGCATCCTTGGCACGGTCGATGATGCGCTCGGCCAGCTGGCCATAGCCCTTGGCCACCACGGTCGGCGAGCGCTGACCTTCCCGGTAAGCCAGCGCAACCGCTGATTTGCGGCCTTCTTCAGTCTTGGGTGACTGTGCCATTTTTCACCACCAGGTTGGCCAGGGTCAGCCCGGCTGCCGCCATGCCGGTTTGCAATTGCTCGGCATGTTGCTGGATCAACCCGCTGGCTTCGTCTTCCTCGGCCACAAAGGAAACCTGCACATTCTGTCCCACCAGGCGCACTCGCGCCGCTACACCACCCAGGGCTGGCAGCTTGAGCGACAGGGAGGTACTCCACACCCCGACTTCATCCGCCCCCAGGCTGCCGGTACGTTCGTTGGTGTGTTCCTGTTGTATTTGCAGCTGCATGGGCTGGCCAGGCCAGGCATAGCCATTCAGTTGCAGTTGCTGGTTTTCCACGATGTCCAGCTGGCGTTGCACCAGATTGGCCAGTTCGGGCGCCACCGTGCGCGGGCTCAGGCTGCTGGCACTGGCGGTGTTACTGCGGCTGTCGTGGCTGGCCAGATCCTCATTGAGCTTGCTGAGCAAGCGCGATTGCGGTTCCTGCTGCACCTGTGACAGGTTATGCCTCCCGTCCAGCCATTCCTTGAGGTGCGATTCATAAAACAGGCCACTCTGGCTGACATTGTTCTTGAGGGTTTCTGCCGTCTGGGCCGGTTGCTGTTTGGCAACATCCAGACTCAGATCGGTGGCAGGCAGTCCGGGCTTGCTGGTCTGCAGCATGCCGGTGAGGTATTTGGATGCCGGACTGAGCTGCACTTCAACCGAGCCGTCCTGTGCTGCCTCGCTTGTTTGCTCCTGCAAGGCAAAGCTGAGGGTCGGGGCCAGCGTGGCCACCTTGAGCGACAGGTTGTTGCCGCTTACCGTCATGCCCTGCGGCACGATCAGGTTGAACAGGCTGTTCTTGATCAGTACCGACAGCTGCTGGCCATTATCCTTGCTGTCCACCACCTGGGCACTGACCTGCTCGCCCAGCATCAGCGGGGGGAGTTTGGCAGGTACAACACTGGCATCCAGCAGTGCCCGTCCGCCCTCCAGCAGCAGGCGTACCGAAGAGACCGTTTGCGGCGCAAGGGTTCCTGTAGCAGCGGTGGTGGGCAGGGATGGAATCATGAGGTGGAATTGTTTCGGTAGAGGGAAATGATCAACTCGGCCTCACTGCGTGAAATGCCACACTGGCTGGCTACCTCGGAGGCCGGAATGCCTTGCTTGATCATCTCGATAGCCTGGTTGTAAGGACTGAGGCTGGCAGGCTCGCTGCGCGAATGCTGTTCCAGCCGCGCCATCAGGCGTGACAAATCGCGCTGCAAGGTGCTGATTTGCTGCTGCTGCTGATCCAGATACATGGCCGTCAGGCTATCGCGACGGTTTTCCAGCAACTGCAAGCGCCAATACAGATAGCCGCAGACTGTGCACAAACCCAGCAACAAGACCACGACGATATAGAAAAAGAGCGAACCGGACATGATAGGACCCCTCACGCAGCACTTTTTCTAAGTGTATGGTGAAACCGGCCGTAACCCAAGCCGCTCATTACGATGTATAGGTCTTGAGCAATCGGCTGTTCTGACTGACTGTCTGCATTTCCTCCCGCATCTGCGCAATCCACTCGCTGATGCGTTGCTGCACGACCTGACGCTGGGCAATGACCTGTTCCAGTTGCAGCTTTTCAGACTGGGCAAGCTGGGTCAGATCGCTGCGGGAAGGCATGAAGGCAGCCAGTTCGGCTTCTTGCTGTTCGGCCAGACGAATCACCAGCTCGAAATCGCGTGCATCACAGGCTGCCAGCGCTTGTGACAGCGTTTGCAACATGGTGCCGATTTGCTCAGACCGGGTCTGCGTGTGCATGTCCTGGGTTCCGTGTGGCATCAGTAGGCATTACTGGCCGCACCTGCGGACATGCCGGAACGATTCAGCTCTTGCCAGGCCGGCAGGATGGTTTCCAGCAGCCGGCGGACTTCGGCCAGGATTTCCAGGTCATTCTTGAGGTTGGCAATGCTCAGACGCTGCTTCATGTAGATGTACAGGTCGTTCAGATTATTGGCGGCATCGCTGCCTTGCTGCAAATCCAGCGACTCGCGCAGGCCATCAATGATGTCGATGGTTTTGGAAACCAGGCGCGCCTTTTCATCATAACGCTGGGCTTCAATGGCATAACCCGCCTGGTTGATGGCCTTGATGGCACCTTCATAGAGCAATACCACCAGGCCCACCGGGCTGGCACCGTAAACGGCAGCTTTCAGGGCATCGTCTTCATATGCCTTGTTGAACTGCTTGAGCATTTTGGAGTTCAGCATGTTTATTTACCGTTCTAAGCTGTCCTAGGCCAGCAGGTTGGCCAGATTGCTGGTCGATTGCTGCATTTTCGACAATACGGCGTTCAACGCTGTGTATTGCTGGGTATACATGGTCTGGCGTGCCGACAATTTGGCACTCAGACTGGTTTGCAAACTGGTTTCCGACGTAATCAGGCTGTTGATGGATGACTTGCTGGTTTCAATCACCCCCTTGGGGCCCAGCAAGTCATTCACCGCAGCGCTGAGCCGATCACCAAAACCGGTACTGCTGCTGTTACCGAACAGGTTGGCCACCGCAGTAGGATTGGCACTGAGCGCCTTGTTAAAGGCTGTCTGGTCCAGCTTGAGCGTGCCATCCTTCTGGATGGAAATACCGGCCTGCGACAAGTAGGCGTAGGATGTCGTGGCATCCACGCCCGGCACCGGAGTGCTGAGAATGCTGGTGAGCTTTTGCTGGATGGCCAGCACCGAGGCATTGGCCTTCAGACTGCCGGAACGTGCAGAGTCTACCGCAGATTTCACCTGATTGTAGGCGTCGACAAAACTTTGCAGCGAACTGGTGATGCCACTGCTGTCCGAGGTCATGGTAATGGTGGACTGACCCAGTTTGGTGATGTCCACATTGGCACCGGAGATGACATTGGTCAGGTGGTTGCTGCCCGAGGATACACTGACCCCGTTGACGGTAAGCAAGGCATCGGATGCTGCGGCAGATTCGCTGGCCGCTGTGGTGCTTTGCGTCAGGCCAAGCAAGGTGGAACCGGACGTGCTACCCGAATCGGTCCCGCCGGCGCTGATGGTGAAGGCATTGTCACTGCCGGAATTGGTCGAAGCCAGTACCAGCTTGTACTGGCCATTGTTCTGTACCACCGAGGCACTGACACCGGCACCACTCTGGTTGATACGGTCGGAAATGGACTGCAGGCTGACAGTGTCACTGGCGTTGGGCGTCAGGTTGATGACGGTATCCTTGCCGGCTATCGTGAGCGTCAAGGAAGTTGGTGCACCGGCCAGCGTGGCCTTGGGGTCGGTAATGGCACTGCCGCCAAACTGGTCGAACACCAGTTGGCGCGACTTGGCCAGCTGTGTCACGTTCAAGGCATAGCTGCCGGCCGTACCACCACTTGTGGTGGTGACACTGGCAATGCTGGTATCGGTGGAACTGGCTTTGAATTGCTGCAGGAAGGCACCGGTGGACATCTTGCCAGACACGGACTGCAGGTTGGACAAGGCCGAGCTGATCTGACCGATCGAACTCAGTTGGGTATTGTATTTGCTGGAGCGCTGCTGGCTGGCTTGCAAAGGCTGCTGCTCAATGGTCATCAGCTGGCTGACGATAGACTGGACATCCAGCGTGCCGACACTAGTCGTGATTGAAGCCATCTGGCATTACCTCCCTTGCATGCGAGCGCTGCCGGACTCAGGCCTTGTCCTTGAGCAGCAAGCCCTTGAAATCGTCAATCGCCTTGGCAATGCGGATTGCATCTTCAGACGGGATCTGCCTGATGACCTGATGCGTCTCCTGATCCACCACCTTGACGACCTGGATGTTGGTTTCCTTGTCGACCGAGAACTCCAGCTGGCTGGAATACAGCTTGGCCACATCGTTCAGTTGCTTGACTGAATTCTGCAATTCCAGTGGATCCGGCTTTTTCTGCTGAGTTCCGTCATTGGTGGCATTTTGTGCCTGGCTCTGGCCTACGGCAACTACGCCACCCGGGGTATTGGGTGTGACCGAGCTGGCGGTGGCATCAGCCGTGTTGCCCTGAGTCAGCTGGTTTTGCTGACGCGCCGTCGGCGTAGCCGTCAGCGGAAGGACAGGGTTGTTCGTAGATGATATTTGCATGGCAACGACTCCCGGACAAACGGCCCCGGTCAGCATGCTGACCGAGGCCGGCTCTTCAGCTTAGGCTATTACTGTAGCTTACTGCAGCAGAGTCAGAGCGGACTGGGACAGGGAGTTAGCCTGTTTCAGGATGGAAGTACCGGCCTGTTGCAGAATCTGGTTCTTGGTCAGGTTGGCAGTTTCCGACGCGAAGTCCACGTCCACGATACGGCTGTTGGCTGCTGTCAGGTTGGTTACGTAGTTTTGCAGGTTGGCAACCACAGCATCAAAACGGTTTTGTACGGCACCGAAGGTGGAACGGATGTTCGATACGGTACCGATGTCAGCGTCCAGAGCCGACAGCTGGGCCTGGGCACCGGTCTGGCTCAACACGTTGATGGTCGCGCTGTTGGTCAGCGAAGAGTTGTACGAGGACAACTGGGTGGTCAGGTCAGATGCCGATACCGATACGGTGTTGTCGGTCGAACCGGACGAACCCACCTGGAAAGTCAGCGTGTTACCACCAGACAGCAGCGAGGTGCCGTTGAACTGGGTGGTTTGTACGATACGCGAAATTTCCTGGGTCAGCTGGTCAACTTCTTTTTGCAGCTGCGAACGGTTGGTGTCGCTAACCGAGCCGTTGGCGGACTGGGTGGCGATTTCACGGATACGTTGCAGGTTGTTGGCAATCTGACCCAGCGCGCCTTCAGCCGTCTGGCCTACGGAAATACCGTCGTTGGCGTTACGGATGGCCTGGTTGTTACCGCGAATGGCGGAGGTCAGGGTCTGGGAAATGGCCAGACCGGCAGCATCATCCTTGGCACTGTTTACGCGCAGACCGGAGGACAGGCGTTGCAAGGACAAATTCAGCGAGGTGCTGGAGTTGCTCAGGTTGTTCTGCGCGGTGAGCGACGCAATATTGGTGTTGACGGTAAGTGCCATGATGATTCTCCTTAGAGCATTCGGGGGGGCGACTGTGTGGGCCTTGACTAGTTATCGGCCCCCCGTTGGCAAACTTTAGTACCGGGATGATTATTTTTTTACATCTTGCCCGGAAAGTGCCTGCTGCCAGTCATCCAGGTGATCCTCGATCCAGTAATGCCGGTCCACCCAGGCTCGCAGGGCATCTCCTTCCCGATAGGCGCTATCCAGATCATGCACACGGCTGCGGATGGCCTCCACCCACGCCTCGGTGGTGTTGGGCACGCGGCACACCGGTGCGTCATTGGTGCGATACGGATAGATATCGGTGCAGATGACCGGCCAGCGCATCACGCCATACTCCAGCAAGCGCAGATTGCTCTTGGACTCGTTGAACGGGTTGACTTCCAGCGGTGCAATGGCCAGGTCCAGATTCAGGCTGGCCATCTTTTCCGGGTATTCCTGGAAAGAAACACAAGGGTGTTCTTCCGCGATGTATGGCCGCATTTCCGGCAGACACATGCCCATGAACACCCATTCGACTTCATCTGCCGTTTGCTTGACCACATCAATGATCAGCGACAGGTCGCCCTGATGCTGCTGGGCCCCCACCCAGCCTACCCGTGGCTTTTTCCCTTGGCCGCGCAATGAAGACACCTTGCCCCACATATGCCGTGCCAGACGGTTAGGCACCACGCGGATATCTGCAATCATGTCGCGGCAGGCGTCGGCCAGTGGCTCGGTAGACACCACCAGGGTGTCAAAATGCTTGAGCATGGCACGCAGACGCGGGCGGGCATCAGGCATGGTCTTGCGCCATACCCGGTTGAGAATGCTCTTCTCCGGCAGTGCGCCTACCAGGTCATCCAGACCGAATACCAGACGCAGGTCCGGCATGAATTCACGGTATTGCTTCACGGCATGCAAAATGCCATCGGTCAGCATGGTGTGAATCAGCAAGGCGTCCGGGTTGAAACGTGCCATCTCCACCACCGATAGCAGCGGCGCGGCACCTTTCTCGGGCGAGATCATGGCGACATCCAGCCGCCCGCCTTCTTGCAGGGCATGGAAGGGCAAGGAAACCCGGTACTCGCCGCTGCCACCCGGAATGGGCAAGCCCAGCACTTTGTAGCGGCCAGACTGGTGCGGCAGCCAGTTCACATCCCGTGTCGGCTCGAACGCCATGTCCTTGGTACGGAAAGTCAGGTGTCGATTGTAGGCCGGGTCACGCGCCAGCTGTGGCAGCCAGCGCTTGAGCACCACGGCCAGTTCCTGTTGCTCGCGCACGGCGGCAGCCAGGGCAACCGCAGGCTCATAAGTGAGCTTGCCGATACTCTTGGCATGGTGGTGCACCATGGTGATATAGGGTGTGAACACGTTCAGCAAGCCCTGCTGTTGCAGCTTGAGGCAGAAGTCCACATCGTTGAACAGCACGGTGAGCTGCTCGGCATCAAAGCCGCCGACTGCCTGGTATTTCTCGCGCGAGACCATCAGGCAGGCAGCGGTGACGGCGGAGTAATTCTGCTCGGTCAGCAGGCGATTCATATAGCCCGGCGTGTCCAGCTCCGACTTTTCAAACACGTGGTCGGCCACCGACAGCACACCTCCGGGCAAGCCCAGCACAATACCGGCATGCTGGATGCTGCCGCTTTCCGGATACACCAGCCGGATGCCCACGGCCCCCACTTCCGGACGCTGGGCAATGCCTATCATCCGCTCCAGCCATTCCGGCTGGATGATTTCGGTGTCGTTATTGAGCAGGACAATGTATTCGCCACGCGCCTGTTCCACCCCCAGATTGCACTGGGCGGAGAAATTGAAGGGCTGCGGATAATCGATGATGCGGACCTGCTCCGGGTAATCCTGCTGCAAGTCCTGGTAGAAGCGGAAGGTATCCGGGTCTTGCGAGCCATTGTCGACGATCAGCAATTCGAAATGACGATAGCCGGTGCGGGCAAACAGGCTTTCCACGCATGGCTGCAGGTATTCCATCTTGTCCCGGGTGGGGATGATGACAGAGACCAGCGGCGTGCCGCTGACCCGGTATTCCACATGCAGGGTGTTGTCGGCATAGCCGTTGACCACACTGGCAGCAATCCCCAGACGCTGCAGGTGATTTTCCAGTGCCACCTGGCGCGCGGCCTCGCGCTGATGCTGCACACCCAAGGGTTCGGCTGGGAGGTGCATCAGTACTTCGTCGATATGCTGCACCACGTTCAGGCCGAAGTTCTCGGCCAGACGCAGCAGATGGTTCCAGCTTTCGCAAGCCGGGTAGGGTTCGAAACCGCCCAGACTGGCCAGCCCCTGATAGGACAGCGCCACGGCGGCACCGACATAATCCTGCGCCCGCAGGTAATCCAGCGAGAAGTCCGGCTTCAGTTGCGGCAGCACGCGGCACTCAGGCTGGGTATAGCTGTCATGGTCGGTGTAAATGGCCAGTGCTTGCGGCTGGGCGTGGATGGTGTCACCCATGCGCAAGAACAGCTGTGGGGCGGGCATGGCGCCGGCCGGCAGCAGCATTACCCAGTCAGCCGGCACTTCGCCCAGCAAGCCGTTGAGCGCCATGGTGAACAACTGCGGGTCATCCAGCGTGTCCAGCTGCAGCCAGCCCAGGGTGTCGTTCTGGCTGAAAATGGGGTCCGGCATGTCCCAGTCGGCGATGACAATCAGCTTCCAGTTTTTGTACAGCTGCTGTTGCAGGGCATCGATGGTATTGGCCAGCAGCTCGGCTTCGCTGGCGCGGATGGTCATCAGCATCAGGAACTGCGGCCGCTGCTGCCACTGCATCAACATGCGTTCGGCCATCATTTCGGCGTCGATTTCACGCAGCTGATGCAATTTGTCCCAGTTTTGCCAGGCGCGATAGGTATTGGGCCACATCAGTTGCAGGCGCTGGCTTTCCACCACGCCATGCTGATCGGGATGATAGCCAGCCAGGGGTTCGAGCAAGGGCGTGGGCAACACTTCGCGCAGCAGGTCCACCCAGCGGTAGGCCTGGCTTTCCAGTGTGGCGTAGCGCAGCAGGTACTCTTGCGAGGCTTGTTGCAGCTTGCGCCGGTGCTCGGCGTCATCAATCAGCCGTGACAGCGCTGCATCCCAGCTGGCGGTATCGTTGCCAACCACTTCGGCCAGCCCCAGTGCCTTGGCCTCGCGATACGCCGGTACGTCACTGAGCACACAGGCGGCACCAACTGCGGTGTACTCCAGCCATTTGAGGTCCGACTTGGACTCGTTGAACACGGTGTCTTCCAGCGGTGCGATACCGATGTCGATTTCCAGCCGGTTCAGTTCCTTCATGTATTCGACATAGGTGACCGACTTGCCGACCACCTTGACGTTGGCCGCCCCCTCCAGGCCGTGCAGGCTGCACCCCCAGAATACAAACTGCACCAGATGGGCGTATTTCTGCTGGATGTTGAGCAAGGCCTGGCCGATGACCTTCATGTCGTCGGCGTGGGTGGATGTGCCGGCAAAACCGATGGTAATGGGTGCATCCGGCCCCTTGGGGCTGCGTTGCAGGCTGGCGTAACGGCTGACCGACAAGGCATTCGGAATGAGGTGGACATTCGGGTTCAGCTCACGCAGCCGTACCGCCAGCGGTTCGGTGCTGGCGCTGACTGCGGCAAACAGGTGCAGTTTGTCACGCCAGAAACGCAGCAGGCCATAAGGGTCGAATTCGTAGAACTGGCGGTGCGAGGCCGGCATACCGGGCAACCAGTCGTCCGCTTCGAAAATCATGGTTTTGCCGCTGGCAAAACACTTGTTGAGAAAATCGATGTTGCGTTCGCTCAGAATACCGCGCTGGATGATGAAGACATCGGCCCATTGCACCATGGTGTCGATGTCAAACTCCTCCCGACGGCAGGCATAGGCCGAGTTGCCCGGGAAGTAGGCGGTATCAATCCACGGTGACAGCAGCGTGAAGGCATCGTGCAGGCGCAGGCGCATGCAGGCACCATCCAGGAAGTCACCGGACAGGACCCCTACCCGCAAACGCTGCCTGGGCAAGGCCGGCGCTTCTGGCATGAGCGTGGGTGCGGGCAACTGGCGCTCGGTTCGGCCGGATTTCCCAATGGCCAACTGGACTGCAACATTGGCATAGGACTTGGCCTGCACCCGTCCCTGGGTGCTGGTGATGAAGTCTTGTAATTCGCGCAGGAAATCCTGGTGAAGGGCGTCGTAATGGGCACGCACCTTGTGTACCGTCGCCTTGGCATGGGCAATGGCTTCCGGGCTGTCGCCCCAGGCCACGCCATCGTCACCCAGATAGCTGTGCAAGGGTTTATCCAGCATCAGCGGATTGGGCAGATACACCACCGGGCAGCCACACAGCAGCGCCTCGAAGCAACCGGTGGAGTGCTCGTAGGTGTAAAACAGCTCGGCCTGGCGATACAGCTCGGCCAATTCTTTGGGGCTGCGAATCTTGCCGCGGAAGGAGATTTCAGTGGCATCAGCCACCACGTCACCAGGTATGCCGCCCTTTTCCAGAAAGCGATGCAGCCACACCAGCTTGCCATGGCGCTGGCCAACGCCATCGGCGTTGTATACCCGGGTATCAATCAGCGGCACTTGCAGCAAGGTAGCGGACCAGCCATCCGGCACGATGTCCCAGCCGTGGGTATACACCATGTCACTGGCCGCCCAGCCCAGCTTGTCCAGCGGCGTGTTAGACAGCCGACCGGGATAATTCAGCAGGTAGCGCACCACATGACGGGCCTGCAGCGGGTTGCCACGGATGATTTCCGGATAGATGACCACCGGCTCGCGCCCGGCTTCACGATGCGCCTGATAGATTTCCTGTGTCAGCACCTGTGTATTCAGGCCATGGCTGGCATCCTGGTGCATGACATAGGCGTCCTGCCCTGCTTCGTTCAGCCAATGGCACAAATGGTAGAGCGCACGCACACCGCCGGAGGTTTCACGGTACGGTGGCGCATAGATGTAATAGGGTGCGTTGGCGTGTTGAACAGTTGCGGACAGGGTTTGAGACATACAGGCCTCGAAAGGAAATGGGTGTGAACGACTTACGCACGTGCGAGATAGAAATCCTGGATCGCCAGGCAGACTCGCCGGACTTGCGCCATGGTCATCTCGGAATACAGGGGCAGGCGCAGCAGCTGGCCAGCCATTGTGTTGGTTACCGGTAATGCGCCGCTGGTACGGGCAAAGCGTTGTCCGGCAGGAGAGTCATGCAAGGGGACGTAGTGAAATACGGCGGCGATGTTTGCTTGCTGCAAATGCCGGATCAGCGCGGTACGCTCTTCCATGCTGCTGCACAACAGGTAAAAGATGTGGCCGTTTTCCGGGCGATTGCCCGGTGACAGCGGCAGCCGGAACAAACCGCGGGCGGCCAGCGGCTCCAGCAGGCTCAGGTATTTGCCGTACAGCGCGCGGCGGTGGGCATTGATGCGCTTGGCCTGCTCCAGCTGGGCATACAGGAAGGCCGCACTCAATTCGCTGGGCAGAAAGGAGGAACCGATGTCCACCCAGGTATATTTGTCTACTTCTCCACGGAAGAATGCCTTGCGGTTGGTACCCTTTTGCCAGATCACTTCTGCCCGGTCGATCAAGGCCGGGTTATTGATCAGCAATGCCCCGCCCTCGCCACAAATGATGTTCTTGGTTTCATGAAAGCTCAGGCAGCCCAGATCCCCGATGGTCCCGAGCGAACGTCCTTCGGACTGAGCCAGAATGGCCTGAGCCGCATCTTCAATCAGTAGCAAACCATGGCGCTGGCAGATGTCCTTGAGGGCCTCCATGGCGCAAGGCTGGCCGGCGTAGTGCACGGCAACAACGGCCTTGGTACGCGGGGTAATGGCGGCCTCGACCAGGGTTTCATCCAGATTGAGGGTATCGGGCCGGATGTCGATGAATACCGGGATACCACCGCGCAGCACAAAAGCATTGGCAGTGGACACAAAGGTGAAGGACGGCATGATGACTTCATCACCCGGGCCGATATCGGCCAGGATGGCCGCCATCTCCAGCGCAGCAGTGCAGGAATGGGTCAGCAGGGCCTTGGGCGTGCCCAGATGCTCCTCCAGCCAATGCTGGCATTTGCGACTGTAAACACCGTCCCCGGCGATGGAACTGCTCATCACCGCCTGTGCGATGTAAAACAGCTCTTTGCCAACAATAAAAGGTTTGCCAAAAGGTATACGCGGAAGCGTCATGCCGCTACTTTCTGGAATAGTCCAAATAATTTGTAACCCAGCATTGCTTGATGAACATCATCAACTGTCAGTGCTTGCGGATCAGCCAGACGCTGATGCGTCAATTGCTGCCAGGCATCGGCTATCTTTGCGTCGGGATAAGCTTTTACCCGGTCCAGCTCGCTGATATATGTTTCCAGAAAGTGCATTTCAAACCCTGCCGCCTGCATCATGTCAGTCAAGGTCTCTGCTTCGAAATAGCTCCAGTGACCATGACAGATATTATTGTTACGGCTGCCTTCCATGGTAATCAGCAAGCTGCGGAAGTTGGGAACCTGTACCACGAGCCAAGCGCCCGGACGCATGTCCTGCGCCAGCCGCGCCAAAAATGCCAGCGGGTCTGGCAAATGCTCCAGCACGTCCAGCATCAATACTGCGTCATAGTTTGTCCAGCCTGAGGGCAGCAGGCAAGGATATTCGCCACAAATGGCGTCCAGCCCCTGTTGCTGGCAGTAGGCAACGGCTGCCGGGTTGATTTCCACACCATGTGCAATCCAGCCAGCCGCTTTGGCAGCGCGTAGCAGTGCACCTGTTGAAGAACCGATGTCCAGCAATTTGCCCCGCTTCACCATACTATCAAGTCGCTGCACCACGTAGCGTGCTTTTTCTTGCTCCAACGCGGCGTAATGTGGATCGATTTTCAATGCAAGATTGGCATCAGAAGCCTGGCTGGCCTGGTAACGCTGTCTGTCGAAATTGCTGTTGATGACATCCCGGCTGTAGACCAGCCGGCACCGTGCACAACGGAGCAAATGCATGCCATGCGCTTGCAACAGCAGGCTTGCACTAGCAGACGGTGCCTGACACCGGGGACAATCGCGCACAAAACTGGCACCTGGCAAAAACTGTCCTTGCTCATCCAGCAAGCTGCTGAACGCCTCATGCTCTGCCTGACGCAAGGCGGTATTTGATGGGGCCAGTGCAGCGCGAAATCCAGGCTTCAACGCCGCATCGAAACTGTTTTTGTCCACGAAAACTCCCAGGGTGAAGAGCAGGATCAGCCATTACCATCCAGCCGATCGATTCTAGTGCTGATACCGTGCCAGCAGGGTGGCCATTTCATCCAGCGTCAGGCCACTGAGCGCCTGGGCGGTGATGTCCTCAAAGCAGCTGAAACGCTCTTCGACCGCCATCAGGAAACCCACCACGCTGAAGGAGTCGATCTGTTCGAACAGGGGCAGGTCTGCTTGCAGATCAGTCTTGCCTTCGGCACGCAGGTAATCGCTTATCCAGTTGCGTATTTCTTCCATCTGTCTTTTTCCTTGCAAGCACAGCAGACCGGTCTGCTGGCTCAGGGTAGTTGTACCGAGCGGATGCCCATGCTGACATAGCGCCCGCCATCAGCCACCTGGTCCTTGATCACACAGCCCACTCCGATGGAGCAATGACGCCCGACCACGGCACCGGGGAGGATGACGCACTGCGCACCAAAGATGGTGTGCGCGCCGATCAGCACATCGCCTTCCACCTTGTTGCGCGCGCCATCTGCCTGCTGCTGGTAGTCGTCGCTCTTGGTGAAAACGCTAACATGGGTGGAGAAACCGACGCCCTCCTCCAGCACGATGCGCCCTCCGGTGCCGCCCAGAAAGCAGAATGGGGAAATATGGGTACGCGGGCCGATGTCCACCCGGCCGGTGAGGATGGCAAAGTCGTCGATGCGCGCACCATCGCCGATATGGCCGTCAATGACATAAAACACGGCACGGCGTGATACCCGCACGCCTTCGCCTACGGTATGAAAGCCAATGGCCAGCAGTTCTTCGCGACTGAGCAATTCCATGGGCAGGCTTAGATGAACAGGTCGAAATCGGACACGCTATCCACCACCTCACCGGCGGCCATGCGTTCGAGCAGCAGGTTGGATTCGTGGCGGATGCAATGGAAGGTGCAGTGACGCGCCGGGTCCACCCGGTTCATCACCGTCTTGCGCCGATCGCCCTGCCACAGCTCTTCCAGCGACACCTTGGCAATGTCGCCAATGCGCATGTTGAGGTTGCCGCGATGATAAGGGCAAACATAGGCACCACTTGGGGTGATGACGGTGCGCAGCTCGGCGGTCAGGCAGCGGTTGTAGGGCTTGATCTGGGTGCCTACCCCGCGCAGGGCTTCTTCCAGCGTGAATGGCGCGATGATCTTGAAATTGTCATCTGCCAGTTCGTGAATGGCCTTGAGGTTGCGATTGACCAGATCCACCACCGACAAATCCTGCTGCTGCAGGAAGTGCATCATGTCGAATGCGGGTTTGACTTCGAAATAGTCGCAACCGATGTCCTTGGCCAGCTGCGCGGCTTTTTCGATGTCGACCGCATTGGTACGGTGCAGGCTGCCGTCCGGATTAAACTTGGATAACAACAGGAAGGAATAACCCAGCAGACCCTTCTTGCTGGCGGCCATCTGCCGCATGTTGTCGATCACCAGATTGAACTGCGACTTGCCGCTGGCATGGGGGCGGAATTCGGCAAACACCTCTTCGCTGCCGGCATCCACCGACACCCGCAACCAGCTGGTCATGTTGATGCACTGGTCCATGTAGCGTGGCATCAGGGTGCCGTTGGTGGTGACCCCCACCTTGATGCCTGCCTGATAGAGTGACTCCACCAGCGCACCGAATTTGGGATGTGCCATCGGCTCACCGCCGCCAATCAATACCACGGCACGCACGCCGTGCTGGGCGAATTCCTCAGCCAGCCGCAGCAGGCGTTCGTTATCGATACCACCCTGGTTGAGCAAATTGGCACTGATGCAGTCATGGCAAGCCAGATTGCACGCCGTCGTGGGGTCCAGCTCCACCACAAACGGTGCGCTATTGCTTTTGTTCCACAGGAATTTGTTGATGAACTCCTGTACCGACTCCTGTTTCAGCTTTTCGACCAGCGAAAGCGGACGGGATATCTGACCCATGGACTCACTCCTTGATGACCCGCTGTGCTGGCTTGCAGCCCGCTCACACCGGGTAAATGTCCCCCGTGCATGGCACGCGGGATGTTTGTTCAGTAAATGATGGCAGCCTTGGGCAGGGAGTAGGTATCCAGCGCCCGGATGCCCCCTTCGCGCCCTACGCCGGAATCGGCAAAACCGCCTACCGGTAACTCCGGCAGCCAGAATTCCGGATCGGCATTGACCCAGATCCGTCCGACACGTAACTGCCGGACCGCCTGCAAGGCCGTGCTGCTTGCCGCCGTCCAGACATAGACGGCCAGCCCATACTGGTTATCGGCAACAATGGCATTAAATTGACTGGCAGCGACACGACAAATGGTGATGACCGGGCCGAACAGCTCCTGCTGACGCAACAGTGAGTCCTGTGCAACGTGGTCGATCAGTACCGGCCCCAGGTAATGACCGGGACCATCCAGCCGGGAGCCGGGCAAGGCCACGCCCCCCTGTGCCAGACCGGCTTGCACCAGCGCCTGAATGCGCTGCTTGTGTGCCAGGGTGATCATGGGCTGCAATCCCTCGGGCACGGCATCGCCGCTGCTGGCTGGAAAACGACGCTGCAAGGCCTGCTGCAGCTGGCTGACAAATTCATCGGCCACTGCCGGGTCCACCAGCACATGGGTGCCGGCAATGCAGGCTTGTCCGCCATTGCGCAAAGCGCCGGCAATCACGCCGTCCGCGGCAGCGGCCAGATCGGCATCGGGATACACCAGCACCTGGTTGTTGCCGCCCAATTCAGCCGTGACACGCTTGCCGCAACTGGCTGCGGACGTTTCGATGGCGCGGCCGGTGGCGGTGGAGCCGACAAAGGCAATCATGTCGACTGCCGGGTGACGGGTGAGTGCCTGACCGGCTTCCTTGCCCACGCCGTACACCACCTGCACTACATCGGCAGGAAACAAGGGGTTCTGCTGCAAATGGGCGACCAGCAGGGCCAGCGAGCCGACCGCCAGTTCACTGGGCTTGAGAATGACGCAGCAACCGGCAGCCAGTGCAAAGGGCATGCGCTCGGCGGTGGTGATCAGCGGGTAATTCCACGGCACAATCAGCCCCACCACCCCCATCGGCTCGCGCAGTGTCAGGGCCAGTCCGCTACCGGTGGCACTGCCCAGGGTTTCGGTATGCTCCACACGCGCCAGGGCGGCGGCATATTCCCACAGTCCGGCAGCACCGCTCACCTCGCCACGGGCGGTGGCCAGCGACTTGCCGGTATCGGCCGCTTCGGCGGTGGCAAAGTCTTCCATGTGTTCGCGCAGGTGGCGGGCAACACTGAGCAGGGCCTCGCTACGCCTGGCGGCAGGCAGGGTACGCCAGTGCTGGAAAAAGGCCTGCCGGGCACGCTGGCATATCTGGTCAATCTGCGTGGCATCGGTGCAGGCATGGCGTGCAACAGCAGTGCCGGTACGCGGGTCGTGAGTCAACAGCATTTGTGTCATTGCACCGCCTGATAGCTGATCAGCCGCTTGATGGGCTTGCCCGAAGCGGTACGCGGAATGCTGTCCACCGCCCGCACCTGATCCGGCCGCTGCACCTGTGGCAGCGCGCCATTGAACAGACGAATCAGTGCATCACGAATGGCTTCGGCATTGCCATCGGCGCGCGGAATGAAAAACACATCGTAGGTTTCACCCCAGAACAGGTCCGGCTTGCCCACTGCATAACATTCTTCGCACAGGCCCGCCGCATGGACCATGTCTTCGATTTCGGACAAGTTGATCAGCTCGCCGCCTTTCTTGATGGAGTCCTTGCGACGGCCGGAGACAAACAGTTCATTGGCTTCCAGATGGCCCAGGTCCCCGGTACGGAAAGGCTGACTGCGATCGAAGGGTTCGATATGCCCCTCCGCGCCCAGATAGCCCAGCGCCATGTAAGGCGACTGCACCAGCAGTTCGCCATCTGCTGCGCAGTCGATGCTGACCGTGACCCCCGCCATGACCTGCCCCACCGAGAAAGGAGCACTCTGGCCGTGACCGATGGTAAACGAGCCACCCAGTTCGGTAATGCCGAAGCAAGGGCGGATTTCCACACCACACACCTTAAGAAACTCGTCCTTGATGGCCGGATAAAGAATGGAGCTGGTGGAAATCACACTGGCGCGCTGCAAGGGTGCCAGATCGGCCTTGAAGAATTTGTAGGTCTTGCTCAAGGAAGCGGCCATGGTGGGCGACAGATACAGATAGTCTGGCTGATGACGCGCGACATCTTCCCAGAACCCGCCCATGGACTTGGCACTGAAGCGCGGGCAGACCGCGATGCAGCCACCGGTCATCAAAGGGCAGGCAAACAGGTTGAACAGACCGGCGTTATAGAACATCGGCCAGTTATGCAGGGTAATCTGCCCCGGCTGCTGTCCCACCGCACTGGCAAATGCCCCCGCAGCGGCAAAGAAATTGCCCAGCGATTGCACAATGCCTTTGGGCGCACCCGTGGTACCGGAGGAAAACACCACCAGGAATGGCTGGTCCATATCCCCCTGTGCCACGCAGTCCGGCAGACTGTTGTCCAGTGAATAGGCCAGCTGGTCGTAGGAGGTGATGCTCATCGCAGCACTGACCACCTGGCGGGTCTTGTTAAGCTGGGCGACGGTAATGTCCGGGTCCACCGGGCAGGCAGTCATGCCACCCAGCGCCAGCGCCAGCATCAGCTCCAGATACTCTGGCCGGTTTTCCAGCCCGATGACGATACGGTCGCCATGGCGGGCACCTTGCTGCACCAGGTGGTTCAGCAGGCGGATGGCCCGGTCAAGAAACTCACCATAGCTGACACTGACGCCGTCATGCAGAATCAGCGGCTGCTCGCGCCGCGGCGCGAAAATGGCATCAAAGAAATCATATCGAACCGAAGACATTACCTTCTCCATATCTAGGCCATGCCAGCAAAGCCGGGCCGGGCTCAGGCCGGGGTATTGGCAGACAACAAGGCCAGCAGCACGGCAGTGACATCATTCATGCCGGCTTCGGCCGTGGCCGGGTCGAAATTCACCGTGGCACTGCCGCCCTTGCCTGCCGCCCAGTTCACCACCAGGCACAGATGGACATAAGGCAGGTTCATTTCACGGGCGAGGCAGGCCTCCGGCATGCCGGTCATGCCGACAATATCGGCACCATCCCGCTCCAACCTGAGGATTTCCGCTGCGGTTTCCAGTCGCGGGCCCTGGGTGCAGGCATACACGCCCTGATTCACCGCCGGTTTGCCGGTAGCATTGACGGCGGCGATCAGCTTGCCGCGCAGCGCATCATCGTAAGGATTGCTGAAGTCGACATGCACCACCGGCCGCTCCGGGCCATCAAAAAAGGTGTGCTTGCGGCCCCAGCTGTAGTCGATGATGTTGTCCGGCACCACCAGGGTGCCCGGCCCCATGTCGGCGCGGATACCACCGACCGAACCGATGGACAGGATGCCCTTGACGCCCTGGTTGTGCAGCGCCCAGATATTAGCGCGGTAATTGATTTCGTGCGGGGCCAGCGAGTGACCGTGACCGTGACGGGCAATGAACACCACGTTTTGCTGGCCGATATGGCCGAATGTCAGTGCGCAGGACGGGTCGCCATAGGGTGTGCGCACCACCTGGCGGTGGGTTACTTCCAGTAAGGGCAGCTTGGCCAGGCCGCTGCCTCCGATGATGGCCAACATAGTCGGTCCCCCCTTGTAATGACATGGCGTCAATGCAAACGCCATGCAGCTTGGTTTTTACCGCATTATGGCTGAATCAGACGGGGGGATAAATTGCTTTATCCCCGGACAGGGCAATCCGGGAGTGATTTGCCGGAGGAAAACCATCAGCCCGGCAGATGGCATCAAGCGGCTGCAGCCGCTTAATCAGCGCGCAACAGCAGCCAGGCCGCCACCGCGACAATCAGCAAGGCAATGGCCTTGCCAACCCATGCCGTCCAGTGCTGGCCGGTTTCCAGGCAAGCATCGGCCGGATTGGCCGGGTTGTAATACACCCGCACCTGTGCGCCTGCCGGATAGCGCGCCAGAATGGCCGCCACTTCCTGCTGGCTGCGGCTGTAGCCGGGATTGGGAAAGCGGCGGTTGCCGGACTGGTAGGTTTTACCCTGCACCTGATACTCATAACGCAGCTGCGGGAAATATTCCCAGGTATTGTCGCGATCGCCGCCGGCATTCACCTGCCGTTGCTCCAGCCGGCTTTCCTGCACGGTACCAACGGCACTGGGCCAACTGGCCGACGCATCGCCCTTGGCACCCAGCCACCACAAATAAGCGAAGGCAGCCAGCCCGGCCAGCAACATCAGGCCTTGCAGCAGTTTCTCAACCATGGGCACTGGCCCTAAGCCGCCTTACATGGCGCCAGCGTTGCAACAAGCGGTCGCACAAGGCCCAGCCGAACAGGGTGCTGAGCGCCGCCAGAATGAAACGGCCACTGCCGATGCTGCTGTCGCCCTCGCGGATCAGCACCGAGCGCGCCGGTTCTTGCGGGTTGTAATACACCACCACGGCCTTGCCGGTGGGAAAGCGCCGTGTCAGGTCTTCGGCACTGCTGTGATCGCCGGGCAAGGCAGTGGCAACCGCATACAGCTGGTCGCCGTGATAGACCTCGCCATTCACGGTATAGAGGTACTGCACGTAAGGCTCCCAGCGGGTCTGGTCCGGATGCCCTTCCGGGCTGCTGACCATGATGCGGCTGGATTCCACATGACCGGGAGCAGCCTGCCAGTGCCGTACGGCCTGGGCCGGGTCCAGCAGCAGGTTGATGAGGCCCATCAGGCTGAGCAGGAATGCCAGCATCAGGATGGAAGTTTGCCAACGCGGGGAAAGATGCATGATGGACAGGTTCAGACGGCCGTACCGTGACTTTCAAACCAGGTGGTGAGAATGGCCTGGGCGGCAACCTGGTCCAGCGCCGGTTTCTGCTTGCGGCCACGCACGCCGGCCTCGGCCAGCATGGATTCGGCAATCACCGAGGTCAGCCGCTCGTCCACCAGCCATACCGGCAGGCCAAAGCGCCCTTTGAGCCGGTTGGCAAAGCGCCGTGCCAGCTGGGTCATCTGGTGTTCGGTATCGTCCTGATGCATGGGCAGGCCCACCACCAGCTGGGCGGGATGCCATTCGTCGATCAGCTTGCCGATGGCAGCAAAGCGCGCGTCGGTGATCTCGGTATCAATGGTAAGCAGCGGATGGGCAATGCCCAGCATGGTTTCGCCCATGGCCACACCGATACGACGTTCGCCAAAATCAAAAGCCAGTACCGTTCCCTCAGGCATGGCCGACATCTCCGGACAGCAGGGACGGGTCGAAGCCCAGCAAGGCCATGGCGGCGTCGTAACGCGACTCGGCGGGAAGGTCGAACAGGATGTCCGGATCGGCCTTGACGGTGAGCCAGCTGTTGTCGCTGATTTCCTGCTCCAGCTGCCCGGCCGACCAGCCGGCATAACCCAGGGTCAGCAACATGCGCTGCGGGCCACGCCCTTCGGACACGGCAATCAGCACATCCTTGGAGGTAGTGAGCGCCAGGTCGTCCTTCACCACCAGGCTGGACTGCCAATGGCCCGCCGGAGCATGCAGCACAAAGCCGCGATCCGGCTGTACCGGGCCGCCAAAGAACACCGACTCGCCGCGCAAGGGGTCAATCTCCAGCGGCAGGTCGATCTGGTCGAACAACTGCGCCATGGCAATGCCCGAGGGCTTGTTGACAATCAGGCCCATCGCCCCGTGGTCGCCATGCTCGCACAGGTACACCAGCGAGCGGGCAAACAGCGGGTCGGCCATATTGGGCATGGCAATCAGAAAGTGATCGGTGAGCGATAACGGTTCCATGAGGGCATTATGGCACAACACATCTGACAAAAGTTCTGCCAAGCCACAACAGCATCCGCACCCTTGTCTTGCAGCAAAAGCAAACAAAAGCCGCCACCCTGATAAAATGCCGCGGTTGCTTCTTAATTCTTGCGAGAACGCCTTGCGCCTCACCCACGTCAAACTGTCCGGCTTCAAGTCATTTGTCGATCCCACCAGCATTCCGGTCCCCGGCCAGCTGGTAGCCGTGATCGGCCCCAATGGCTGTGGCAAATCCAATGTGATTGACGCGGTGCGCTGGGTGCTGGGCGAATCCAGCGCCAAGCAGCTGCGCGGCGAGTCGATGCAGGACGTGATTTTCAACGGTTCCTCTACCCGCAAACCGGTCAGCCGTGCCTCGGTGGAACTGGTATTCGACAATGCAGATGGCCAGCTCACCGGGCCGTGGGGGCAATATGCCGAAGTCGCCATCAAGCGCGTACTGACCCGCCAGGGCGAATCCAGCTACTACATCAACAACCAGCAGGTGCGCCGCCGCGACATTACCGACCTGTTCCTCGGCACCGGCGTGGGTGCACGTGGCTATGCGGTGATCGAACAAGGCATGATCTCGCGCATCATCGAAGCGCGGCCAGAAGAACTGCGTGCCTATCTGGAGGAAGCCGCCGGGGTGTCCAAATACAAGGAACGCCGCCGCGAGACCGAACACCGCATTGCCGATACCCGCGCCAATCTGGAGCGTATCGAAGACCTGCGTCAGGAGCTGGAACGTCAGGTAGAGCGACTGAGCGAGCAGGCTGAAGTAGCCGCCCAGTACCACGACCTGCGCGGCACCCTCACCCATAAACAAAACCTGCTGGCGCTGGCGCGGCGCGAAGAAGCCGGCCGCAACGAAGCCCATGCCCGCGCCGAACTGTCGCGCATCGAAACCGAAGAAGCCGCCATGGAAGCGGCACTCACCCATCTGGACACCGAGCTGGAAACCGTGCGCGAAAGCCACTACGCCGCCAGCGACGCGGTGCACGAAGCCCAGCAGCAACTGTTTGAAGCCAATGCCGCGCTGGCTAGGCTGGAAGAACAACAACGCCATCGTCAGCAAAACCAGGTACGGGTAGAACGTGAACTGGCCAGCGCCCGTAACGAACGCCAGCAACTGGCAGAAAGCCGCCAGCAGGCCGCCATGGAGCTGGACGACTGGCTACCACGGCGCGAAGAAGCGCAAATGCGGCTGGAAGAAGCCCAGATGGCACTGGAAGACGGCGCCGACCTGCTGCCCAGCGCAGAAGCCGAATTCCGCGCCAAGGACCAGCTGCAAGCGCAAATGCTGGCACAGCAAGCCAACCTCACCCGCGAACGCGATCTGGCCCGGCAAAAGGGCGAACACCAGCGCCGCACGCTGGAACAGCTGGCCAGCCGCCAGCAAGCCCTGCAACGCGAGCTGACCGAACTGAACCTGCCCGACCAGGACCAGCAAGCCGCCGCCCAGGCCGAAGTCGAGCGCGCCCGTGCCGCACTGGACGCCGTGCGCGCCCGCGTGGTGGCCGATGAAGCCAAGCTGGCCGACCTGGCTGCCGAGCGCGAAAAGCTGGATGAACAACTCGCACAGCAACGCGCCGAACTGGCGCGCGCCGAAGCCGAAGTCGCCGCGCTGGCCGCCGTGTTGGCACGCGAAGCTGCCGGAGAAAAACTGGGCGACTGGCTGCACGAGCAAGGCCTGGCCGATGTCCCGCAGCTGTGGCAGGCAGTACAGGTTGCGCCACAGTGGCAAACCGCGCTGGAAGCAGTGCTGGGCGAACGGCTCAATGCCCGTGCCGCCTCCAGCCAGCACATTCCCCCCGCCGCCCTGACGCTGGTGGATGGTCAGGCCGCTCCCTTGCACAGCCCGGCTCAGGACTGGCCGCGGCTGCTGGATCAACTGACCGCCAGCGCACCCTTTGACGCCGCACTGCAAGACTGGCTGGCAGGCGTCTACCTGGCCGATGACCTGGCACAGGCCATCAGCCGTCGTGGCCAGCTGCGCGCCGGCGAATGCCTGCTCACCCCGCAGGGCCATCGGATCAGCGCCAGCAGCGTGTGCTTTTACAGTGCCGCCAGTGGCAGCGGACTGATGGAGCGCAAGCAGCAGCTGGAAGCCGCCCAGGCTCGCCAGCAGCAACTGCAACCGGATATCGACCGACTGCAGAAGCGCCGCGAGTCGCTGCAAAGCATGAACGGCATGCTGGCCGAGGCAGTACGCGCACAAAAAGGTGCACTCACCCGGCTGGAAGCCGAACTCAACGCGGTGACGCTGGAACACGTCAAGCTGGATCAGGCTGCACGGCAAGGTGCTGCGCGCCTGTCCTTCATCCATGCCGAGCAACAACGCTTGCAGGAAGAACGCCTGCAGGCCCAGCTGGACATCGAAGAAAGCGAACTGCAGGGCGAAGAAGCCACCATGACGCTGGAGGAGCTGGCGGTGCAGCTGGAGGAAGTACGGCTGGACCGGCTGAATGCCGAAACCGGCCTGCAACTGGCGCGCAACAAAACCCGCGATGCCGAACGCCAGCTGCATGAAATCCGCCTGGAACTGCACACCGCCGAACAAAAGACCGCCGAACTGGCCCGCCGCGCCCGCGAACTGGACGAGCGCGACCAGCAACTGGCCGAGCGGCTGGAAACACTGGCCGAAGAAGCCGAAGTGGTGGAAGAAACCGTGCCGGAAGAGGCCATGCAACAGGCCATCGAACTGCGTACCCGGCACGAGGCCGCTCTCGCTGCCACCCGCGACCGGCTGAACGGCCTGACCGAGCAACTGCGCCAGCTCACCCAGCGCCAGCACGATACCAATGCCGCGCTGCCAGCCCTGCGCGAGGCGCGCTCCGACTGGCTGCTCAAGCATCAGGAAGCGCGGCTGGCGATGGAACGCTTTGCCGAAGAACTGAAGGAAGCCCAGGCAGATGAAGCCGCCTTGCTGGCCGACCTGACCGACGCCATCAAGCCCAATGCGCTGGCGGCGGAAATCGCCCGCCTGGCCCGTGCACTGGAAGGGCTGGGCGCGGTCAACCTGGCGGCACTGGAAGAGCTGGAAGAAGCACGCAAGCGCGGCGAATACCTGGCCAACCAGGCCGAGGACCTGAACCAGGCCATGGCCACGCTGGAAGAAGCCATCCAGAAGATCGACGGCGAAACCCGCCAGATGCTGCAAGGCACCTACGAAGCAGTCAACGCCAAGATGCGCGAGTTCTTCCCCACCCTGTTTGGCGGTGGCCGTGCCGAGCTGGTACTCACCGGTGAGGATTTGCTGGACGCCGGGGTGCAAATCATCGCCCAGCCGCCGGGCAAGAAAAACAGCACCATCCACCTGCTGTCCGGTGGTGAAAAAGCGCTGACCGCCATGAGCCTGGTGTTCTCGCTGTTCTCGCTCAATCCGGCACCGTTCTGCCTGCTGGACGAGGTGGATGCACCACTGGACGACGCCAACACCAGCCGTTTTTGCGATCTGGTCAAGCAAATGTCGGAACGCACCCAGTTCCTCTATATTTCCCACAACCGCCTCACCATGGAAATGGCCGAGCAACTGGTGGGGGTGACCATGCAGGAACAGGGGGTCAGCCGCATCGTGGCAGTGGATATCGTGGAAGCCCTGAAGATGCGCGAAATTGCATGACGCATCTACGCAAGTTTCAGCGTAGCCCGGTTGATGCATCGCAATTTATCCTCTGACTGTCACGCTCATACTGCGCGACTTGCGTTGCAACGACGCGCCTTTTGACTTCTGCGAGACCTCTGGCATGACCGTCAGCATCAAGCGCTGGGAGCCGGAAAACATCATTTTCTGGCTGACCCGTGGCCGCAGGATTGCCAACCGCAATCTGCTGCTTTCCACCCTCGCCCTGCATCTGAACTTCAACGTCTGGATGATGTGGAGCATTGTCGTCAGCAATCTGCCGGCAGTGGGCTTTGCCATGACCGGTCAGCAGCAGTTTCTGCTGGTATCCATCCCCCCCCTGGTGGGTGCCATCATGCGCCTGTTTTATGCCTGCATCTGGAGCTGGGTGGGCGGCGGCACCTGGCTGGGCATTTCCACCCTGTTCCTGCTGATTCCGGCGCTTGGCGTCGGCTGGCTGGTACAGGACATCAGTGCGCCCTTTCCGCTGCTATTGCTGGTGGCGGCCTGCTGCGGCATTGGCGGTGCGGCGTCCTCGTCCCACTTGTCCAACACCAGCTTTTTCTTCCCCAAATCGTCCAAGGGTTTTGCCATGGGGCTGAATGCCGGCATGGGCAATCTTGGCGTGTCGGTGGTGCAGATCGTGGTGCCGCTGGTGATCAGCGTGCCACTGTTCGGCAGTCTGGCCGGCGATGCGCAAATCTGGGGCCGTGGCGCACAGGTGCACCCGGTGTGGCTGCAAAATGCAGGCTATATCTGGATTCTGCCGATTCTGCTGATG
>NZ_JAELUD010000179.1:0-400 GCF_016429185.1 Aquitalea sp. ASV11 | reverse complement strand
CCCCCCCCCCCCCCCCCCCCCCCCCCCCCCCCCCCCCCCCCCCCCCCCCCCCCCCCCCCCCCCCCCCCCCCCCACCAACCCACCCCCCCCCCCCCGACCTCCCCACATCTTACTCCCCCCCCCCCCCCCCCCCCCCCCCCCCCCCCCCCCCCCCTGGCGTGAGGGAAAGGCCACGGCAATGCCTTTTTGCTCAAGAACTGCGCTGGTCCGTATCCATGGCCCGTTCAGGTCTATGTGCGGCCCGCCTGCCGCTGTCTCTTATACACATCTCCGAGCCCACGAGACGAACGCAATAATCTCGTATGCCGTCTTCTGGTTGAAGAGTGGGGGGGGGGGGGGGGGGGGGGGGGGGGGGGGGGGGGGGGGGGGGGGGGGGGGGGGGGGGGGGGGGGGGGGGGGG
>NZ_JAELUD010000178.1:0-400 GCF_016429185.1 Aquitalea sp. ASV11 | reverse complement strand
CCCCCCCCCCCCCCCCCCCCCCCCCCCCCCCCCCCCCCCCCCCCCCCCCCCCCCCCCCCCCCCCCCCCCCCACCCACCACCCCCCCCCCCCCCCCCCCAACCCCCCATCTTACTGTTCGTCGGCAGCGTCAGATGTGTATAAGAGACAGCTTCATAGGCGGCCTGCGAACGCGGGTATTGCGGGTCGTTTTCATCGTCCACCCAGTGCAGGATCACCTCACCCGGACGGGCAAAACAGCACATATTGTCGATGTGGCCAGCCAGATATTGGCCCACCATGGCTTTGACCGCTACGCCGCGCCGCTGGTGCTGGAAGGCCTGTCTCTTATACACATCTGACGCTGCCGACGAACAGTAAGATGTGTGGGTGTCGGTGGGGGGGGGGGGGGGGGAGAGGGGG
>NZ_JAELUD010000177.1:0-401 GCF_016429185.1 Aquitalea sp. ASV11 | reverse complement strand
CCCCCCCCCCCCCCCCCCCCCCCCCCCCCCCCCCCCCCCCCCCCCCCCCCCCCCCCCCCCCCCCCACCCACTTTTTTTAATGATCCGGCGACCACCGAGATCCACACATCTTACTGTTCCCCCCCCCCCCCCCCCCCCCCCCCCCCCCCCCCCCCGGCTTTGCAGCGTGACCACGCTGCCGGCCTGTTTTCCCCAGCCACGCGCGGTGACGCGGAATAACAGCCCGCGACCATCCGGGGCGAGGTAATGCCTGTCTCTTATACACATCTCCGAGCCCACGAGACGAACGCAATAATCTCGTATTCCGACTGCTGCTTGTAAAGAGGGGGGGGGGGGGGGGGGGGGGGGGGGGGGGGGGGGGGGGGGGGGGGGGGGGGGGGGGGGGGGGGGGGGGGGGGGGG
>NZ_JAELUD010000176.1:0-399 GCF_016429185.1 Aquitalea sp. ASV11 | reverse complement strand
CCCCCCCCCCCCCCCCCCCCCCCCCCCCCCCCCCCCCCCCCCCCCCCCCCCCCCCCCCCCCCCCCCCCCCCCCCCCCCGGTTTTCAAGCAGTTGACGGCATACGAGATTATTGCGTTCGTCTCGTGGGCTCGGAGATGTGTATAAGAGACAGCAAGGTAATTGATCCTTGTTCTTGCAGCCACCCTGTCAGTTCATGGGGTGGCTGTTTTCATTTCCGGCCACCCCGCAACAAGCGGCGAAAGCGCTGCCCCTGTCTCTTATACACATCTGACGCTGCCGACGAACAGTAAGATGTGTAGATAAAGGGGGGCGGGGGGGATAAATAGGGGGGGGGGGGGGGGGGGGGGGGGGGGGGGGGGGGGGGGGGGGGGGGGGGGGGGGGGGGGGGGGGGGGGGGG
>NZ_JAELUD010000175.1:0-404 GCF_016429185.1 Aquitalea sp. ASV11 | reverse complement strand
CCCTGAAAATGCATCCAGCAGCATCTATGAATTATTACGATTTGGTCGTGTCATTAATAGAGAGAATGAATCGAACATTTCAACCAATGTTCCACATTGGCACTTGATAACCATGCCGGACAAAAGTCAAAAATGGGTTAACTTGCACCAGGCAGATATCAAGGTGTTTAGTGATGGCGACTTCCCGCCATGGACGGGATGGAAAATAATTGATGGAACACAAGACGCAACAAGTCAATGCACAAATTCAGAAATTCTGAGTTTATTGCAAAAAGATGCGCAGCCTATTAGTAAAAGTTCCATTGCAGAAAGATTAATGAGCCACGAAGTGAACAAGAAGTTTTCAAAAATGATATGCAAGAGACGTAGTGAGTGGAATGAAAATCACATCATAAAGATGGAAC
>NZ_JAELUD010000174.1:0-409 GCF_016429185.1 Aquitalea sp. ASV11 | reverse complement strand
TCTTACTGTTCGTCGGCAGCGTCAGATGTGTATAAGAGACAGAGATCGATTAATTATAGTTCGGTAGCGATTGGTGGAGTGCTTTCTCTGAAGGGATCCACTTGCCAAGGCTTGTTTAGATTAGAGAGTGTTAAGGTTGGTGCTGATTTTAAGCTTCATGGGTTGAGAATTATTGGCGGGGTCGAAGAGGTATCCTTCTCTGTGCTAAAGCTCTCTGTGAACAATAGCTTTATTTTTCACTGGTGTTATTTTGATCGTGGTGTGAGAATAATTCATTCGAATGTTTGCATATTAAATGATACTAACGAGTCATGGCCTTCATCCAGAATAGATGTTGACGGATTTGTGTACGAAACTCTTGACGGAGAAGCAAAGGCAGTTGCCTCGGAGCGTATTTTGTGGTTAAAGA
>NZ_JAELUD010000173.1:0-423 GCF_016429185.1 Aquitalea sp. ASV11 | reverse complement strand
CCCCCCCCCCCCCCCCCCCCCCCCCCCCCCCCCCCCCCCCCCCCCCCCCCCCCCCCCCCCCCCCCCCCCCCCCCCCCCCCCCACATCTTACTGTTCGTCGGCAGCGTCAGATGTGTATAAGAGACAGCATCTAGGAAGCGCTGGAACTCGGCATTATCGCTGGATGGCACCTGAATGCCTACCAGTACGCGGCCATAATCGGCACCGTGGTTGCGGTAGTGGAACAGGCTGATGTTCCAGTTGGTCTGCATGCCCTGTCTCTTATACACATCTCCGAGCCCACGAGACGAACGCACTAATCGCGTATGCCGTCTTCTGCTTGAAAAGGGGGGGGGGGGGGGGGGGGGGGGGGGGGGGGGGGGGGGGGGGGGGGGGGGGGGGGGGGGGGGGGGGGGGGGGGGGGGGGGGGGGGGGGGGGGGGGG
>NZ_JAELUD010000172.1:0-430 GCF_016429185.1 Aquitalea sp. ASV11 | reverse complement strand
AAACAGCTGGCACAGGCCGGCATTCTGATCAGCGCCCCGGCCGGCATCGGCCTCACCACCCCGCACACCATCCAGCAATCGGCAGGCAGCACCTACGCCGTCACCGCCGGGCAGCACATCAGCCAGGCGGCACTGGGCGACATCCGCAGTAATGCCAACGGCGCCATCAGCCTGTTTGCCCGCAGCGGCGGCGCACGTCTCTATGCCAACCAGGGCAGCGTGGACATCCAGGCGCAAGGCGGCCCGCTGGCGGTGTCCGCCGCCAAGACATTGCGGCTGAACAGCAACCAGCACATCAGCGTGGCCGGGCACGACAGCATCGAACTGGCAGCAGGCGGCCATGGCATCCGCATCAGCGCCAAGGGGGTTGAAGTATTTGGCGATATCAAGCTGCACGGCACGCTGAGTAATGAGGGGAAGGCGGGGCTGG
>NZ_JAELUD010000171.1:0-432 GCF_016429185.1 Aquitalea sp. ASV11 | reverse complement strand
GCCATGAGCAGCGGCAAACCACCCGAACTCATCCGCACCGCCCTCACTCGCGCCTATTTCTGCGAGGACTTTTCCGCCCCCGCCGGCTTCCGCGAAAAAAGTTCCGACCTCTTCCTCATGGGCCTGCTCTCCGTTTCCGACGCGCTCCTCGATAAGCCCATGCGCGACGTCCTCCACTCCTTGCCCATCGACGCCGAAATCAAATCCGCCCTCTGCGGAGGCGAAAATCGCTACCGCGATCTCTACGAAGTCCTCCTCGCCCTCGAACGCGCCGAATGGCCCAAGCTCTCCGCCTTCATCCAGCGCCTCGGCTGCCCCGAAGACTCCGTCCCCGAGTCCTACCAATCCGCCCTCCAAAAGGCCTCCTCCGCCTCCACCTAACCACGGTAGCGCCTGCTTCCGGCAGCCAACCGTAGCGGCCACCTTCCGGGG
>NZ_JAELUD010000170.1:0-436 GCF_016429185.1 Aquitalea sp. ASV11 | reverse complement strand
GGTGCTGAGCTGGTGCTGTCCGGCAATGTGGATATCCGCGAAGTGAATTTGTCTTTTCGCGTGGGTGGCCGCCTGCAGCAAGTACTGGTGGACGAAGGCGCAACGGTGAAGGCCGGGCAGATACTGGCCCGGCTGGACGATGCACCGCAACGTAATGCCGTAGCCGATGCCGAAGCGGCACTCTCTGCACTCAAGGCCAGGCAGTCGCTGATGCACCAGGGTTATCGGGCAGAAGATGTGGCGCAAGCCCGTGCCACGCTGGATGCCCGCCAGGCCGTGCTGACCGATGCCAATGCCGCCTGGCAGCGGCAACAGGAACTGGCCGGCAGCGGCGCTGCAGCGGTGAAGGCGCTGGATGCCGCCCGCTCCGCCCGCCAGCAGGCGCAAGCGCAGTATCAGGCAGCACAGCAGCAATACCAGGCACTGAGCAAGGGCT
>NZ_JAELUD010000016.1:0-63611 GCF_016429185.1 Aquitalea sp. ASV11 | reverse complement strand
TGATGGTCTTGATGCCCATCTGGCGCAGCTCGGCAAAGCGCTCCTTGATGCCGCCCTTGACGATGTCTTTCAGCTCGATCACCCCCAGCGCACGATTGCCTTCGGCCACCAGCAGCGGGGTAGAACCGCGGCGGGCTACTTCATCGGCGCTCTTGCCCAGTGCATCGGGGAAGACACCGCCTTGCTCGGCGATATGGCGGCGGATGGCGTCGATGGCACCTTTGCGGATTTCGCGGCCATCGTAGTCGATGCCGCTCATGCGGGTTTGGGCGGTAAACGGAATGAAGCTGGCTTCGTGGCTGGCGAGTTGACGCTCACGCAAGTTGAACTTTTGCTTGGCCAGTACCACGATGGAGCGACCTTCCGGGGTTTCATCCGCCAGCGAGGCCAGCTGGGCGGCATCAGCCAGTTGCTGTTCGCTGATGCCCGGTGCCGGGATGAAAGCCGATGCCTGACGGTTGCCCAGGGTGATGGTGCCGGTCTTGTCCAGCAGCAGCACGTCCACATCACCCGCAGCTTCCACCGCACGGCCGGAGGTGGCAATCACATTGGCCCCCATCATGCGGCTCATGCCAGCCACGCCAATGGCCGACAGCAGACCGCCAATGGTGGTGGGAATCAGGCATACCAACAGCGCCACCAGCGTGGTGATGCTGATGGGCAAGCCCGCTTTGGCCGCTTCCACACTGAACAGCGAGTAGGGCAGCAGGGTCACGGTGACAATCAGGAACACAATGGTCAGCGCCACCAGCAGGATGGTGAGGGCGATTTCATTCGGGGTTTTCTGCCGCTTGGCCCCTTCCACCATGGCAATCATGCGGTCGAGGAAGGTTTCACCCGGATTGGCGGTAATCTTCACCACGATCCAGTCTGACAGCACGCGGGTGCCACCGGTGACCGAGGAAAAATCACCACCGGATTCGCGGATCACCGGGGCAGATTCGCCAGTAATGGCGGATTCGTCCACCGAAGCCACGCCATCAATCACTTCGCCATCCACCGGAATCACATCCCCGGCTTCCACCAGCACGATGTCACCCTTTTTCAGGCTGTGGCCGTCCACAATGGTGACACCAGCGTCGCGGCGCGGGCCGGACAGCTTCTTGGCCACCACGTTTTTCTTGGCCGAGCGCAGGCTGGCGGCCTGTGCCTTGCTGCGGCCCTCGGCCAGTGCTTCGGCAAAGTTGGCAAACAGCACGGTAAACCACAGCCACAGGGTAATGGCCAGAATGAAGCCGGGGGCGGCCTCGCCCTTGCCAAACAGGGCCTGCAGCCACAGTGCGGTGGTCAGGATGCTGCCTACATACACGACAAACATCACCGGATTGCGCCACTGGGTACGCGGCGACAGCTTTTTGAAAGAGTCGATGATGGCCGGCTTGATCAGCGCCGGGTCAAACATGCCTTTGCCAGTCTTGATTTGCTGGCCGGCAGGCTGTTCTGCCGTGGCAGAAACAGAAGAATGATTGCGATCGTTCATATTGATTTCCTTGATCCTGTTGCGTGTCCGCCCGCAGGATTAATGTCCGCTCACCATTTGCAGTTGCTCCACCACCGGGCCCAGCGCCAGTGCCGGAACGTAGTTGAGTGCGCCTACCAGCAACACGGTGCCGATCAGCAACACCACAAACAGCGGGCCGTGGGTGGGCAGGGTGCCGCTGTTGACGGCGAGGCGCTTTTTGGCGGCCAGCGAACCGGCAATGGCCAGGATGGGCACAATCATCAAAAAGCGGCCAAAGAACATGGCGATGGCGGTCATGATGTTGTAGAACGGCGTGTTGGCCGACAGCCCGGCAAAGGCACTGCCGTTATTGTTGGCGGCGGAGGTAAAGGCATAGAGGATTTCGCTGAAACCGTGTGCGCCGGGGTTGGCGATACCGGCCTTGCCCGCATCCACGCTGACGGCGATGGCGGTCAGTACCAGCACCAGAATGGGCGTCACCAGAATGACGATGGCGGTCATCTTCATTTCATAGGTTTCAATCTTCTTGCCCAGATACTCCGGCGTGCGTCCCACCATCAGCCCGGCAATGAACACCGCCAGAATGGCAAAGACCAGCATGCCGTACAGGCCGGAACCGACACCGCCAAATACCACTTCGCCCAGTTGCATCAGGAAGGTGGGCACCAGGCCGCCGACAGGAGTGAGCGAATCATGCATGGCCACCACCCCCCCGCAGGATGCCGCAGTGGTGATGACGGTAAACAGTGAGGTATCGATAATGCCGAAGCGGCTTTCCTTGCCTTCCATATTGCCGCCGGCCTGCATGCTGCTGGCTTGCTGGTCCACCCCCATGGCGCTCAGTTGCGGTACACCGGCCTGTTCGGCACCGGTTTCCACCACTACGGCAGTGGCAAACATCAGCAGCATGGCAGCCAGAATGGCCCAGCCCTGACGCCTGTCACCTACCATGCGGCCGAATACCAGGCACAAGGCGGCCGGAATCAGGAAGATGGCCAGCTCTTGCAGCAGATTGGACAGCGGGGTCGGGTTTTCAAACGGATGGGCCGAGTTGGCATTGAAGAAACCACCGCCATTGGTGCCCAGCATCTTGATGGCTTCCTGCGAGGCCACCGGTCCCATCGGCAGGGTTTGCTGCCGGGTCTGGCTGTCTACCATGACAGGCTTGCCATCCTTGCCGGTGAGCGGGCTACCCTTGGCATCCAGTTTGGGCTGCTGGAACTGCGTCACCTCAACGGTGTGTGCTGTCTGGTAAGGCAGCAGGTTCTGGATCACACCTTGCTGGGTGAATACCAGAGCCAGCACCAGAGACAGCGGCAGCAGGATATAAAGGGTAAAGCGGCTGACATCGACCCAGAAGTTACCGATTCTGGCCGAACTGTGGCGGGCAAAACCACGGATCAGCGCAATCACCACAGCGGCCCCGGTAGCTGCCGACAGGAAGTTTTGTACCGTCAGGCCCAGCATCTGGGTGAGGTAGCTCATGGTGGTTTCGCCGCCATAGCCTTGCCAGTTGGTATTGGTGATGAAGGAAATGGCGGTATTGAATGCAGAGTCTGGCGCAACGCCGGCCAGTGCCTGCGGGTTCAAGGGCAGGATGCCCTGCAAACGCTGCAGGCCATAAACCGCCAGTGCGCCCAGCAGATTGAACAGCAGCAAGGCCACTGCATAGCCACGCCAGCCCATGTCTTCATCAGGCCGGATACCGGCCAGGCGGTATACGCCGCGTTCCAGTGGCGCAACAAATCGCAGTACACCGGGGTTTTCCCCCTGCATGACGCGGGTGATATAGCTGCTCAGGGGCCAGGCCAGTGCGAGCAGGACAAGCAGGAACAGCCCCAGTTGGAGAAAGGCAGGTGTGCTCATGTCAGAAGTTCTCCGGCTTGACCAGGGCGTAGACCAGATAGCCCAGCAGTCCCAGTGCGATCACGGTACTGATCAGATAAAACAGGTTCATGGCTTATTTGCCCTCCAGCTGCTGGCAGGCTGCGACAAAAGCCAATGTCAGCGCGGTAAAGCCCAGGGTCAGGCCCAGGTAGACCAAATCCATTTTGCGTTTCCTTTGGTGGACGTTATGTGCCAGTGAAAGGTACGCAAAGCGGTGTCAAAAACCTGCTAAAAAGCGCGGAGGGGAGATAAAGAAAAGATAAAAATCAGCAGGCATGCCGGGATGCATGCCTGTGTGGGGTGTCTGCGGGGTGTGGCGAAAGGCAAAAGGGGAAAGGCGCCAGCGAGTGGCGCCATGGTGTCTTGCAGTGTTGAAGTGTGTCTAGAACAGATCGTCTTCGCAGCGTTCGGCCATGAAGCGGGCATCATCACGGTCATGGGCGCGCTGGCGAACCTTTTGTTGCCGGCAGCGTTCGGTGTCACTCAATTGCGGTTTGGCTACCGCGTACAGAAAACTTTCATGCTGATCACGCGCCTGCTTGCGGCGGACGCTGAGAGGAATACGGGAAATCATCCTTGCACCTCCTGATGTGGGTACTACTACATGCGGTTGGTTGTGCCAACCATTAAAACTTGACTGTATTTCAAACATTTGTAAAGCCTGATCAGTCAAGCAATTCCCAAAATGTTGTGTGTTTGCCGCGCTACATCTCCCCACGTATGGTTATTTGTAGCAGATTTGACGCCGACATTCCCGTATAACCCTGTTGCGATGCGGTATAGACTTTTATTGAATATCGAATAAATCAAACAATCTAGTTGGTTATATGTTGTGTGCAGTAGCATAGCGCCAGAACTTAGTCTGGAGTGGTCATGGAGTTAGGATATGCAATTGCGGGTCTGGTGGTGGGCTTCATCGTCGGATTGACCGGCGTGGGTGGAGGCTCCCTGATGACCCCCATCTTGCTGTGGTTCGGCATCTCGCCGTCCACTGCCGTCGGCACCGATTTGCTGTATGCCGCCGTGACCAAGGCCGGTGGGGTATTTGTCCATCACAAGCAAAAACACGTGGACTGGAAGCTGACCGGCTGGCTGTCCATGGGCAGCGTGCCCGCTTCGCTGTTGACGCTGGGACTCTTGTCCTGGCTGCATCTCTCCAGCCATGTGCTGGATTCGGTCTTCAAGCTGGTGCTGGGAATTGCGCTGTTGCTGACCGCCGCGTCCATCCTGCTCAAACCCAAGCTGATGAAGCTGATCAACCCGGCTGGCAATCCGCAGGCCGAGCTGGTGCTAAAGCCCTTGCCCACCGTGCTGATTGGCGTGGGCCTTGGTGTGCTGGTCACCCTCAGTTCGATTGGTGCCGGCGCGCTGGGTACCCTGGCTTTGTTTGCCTTGTATCCGGCCCTGCCTACCAGACGCCTGGTGGGAACCGAGATTGCCCATGCCGTTCCGCTGACGCTGGTGGCGGGTTTGGGCCATGCCAGCATGGGTAACCTCAATTACATGCTGTTACTTAACCTGCTGATGGGCTCGCTGCCGGGCATCTGGTTGGGCAGCAAGCTGACTCGCAGCCTGACCGACAGCTGGTTGCGCCCTGCGCTCGCGGTCATGCTGGCCGTGGTGGGGGCCAAGCTGGTGATGTAATGCCGGCAATGGCTGATTGCTCAATGAGATGAAAAGGGCCGCCATCTGCGGCCCTTTTGCTTTGTAGCTGGCTGGTGTGCTGCTGGATGTCAGCCGCAGGAAAAAAACGAGCCCCGGCCTTGGGGGACGGGGCTCCAGCTTGCACCTTCGCTCAGGAGCTGTTAGTCAGGTGGGCCGGGGGAACCGATCACCTGACTGACAGCCATGTTCCTGCATTACACAAGTTGTAAAGCAGGAACAGGCTGATTATGCGCAAGCCGTACCGATAGTCAGTAGCATCATTGCATGGTTTTTTTGTGACGGATTTTGACGGCTGTCGTTATGATGCAGCACAGCATGACGTAAAGGTAAGGAGAACATATTGGAAAAAACCTACCCGGTCATTGACCGCCAGACCATCACCATGCGCTGGGGTGACATGGATGCGGTTGGCCATCTCAACAATACTTATTACTTCCGCTATCTGGAGCAAATCCGCCTTAACTGGCTGGAGTCCATGGGGCACAGCATCAACCCGCAGGGCAGGGGGCCGGTTCTGGCCAGCACTTCCTGCACCTTCCGCAAGCAACTGACCTATCCGGCCACGGTGGAAATCACCATCGAGCTGGAAAAGCTGGGGCGCAGCAGCCTGCAGCTGCGTCACCATTTCTACCGGCAGGGTGACCCGCACACCGTGTATGCCTATGGAGACGTCACCCTGGTGTGGGTGGATTACCAGGCCGGGGTGCCGGTGGCCATTCCGGATGACATCCGCCAGGTGATTGAACAGGCGGTGGCCAGCCAGCCCGAAGGCTCAGCCCTGTTTGCGAATCAGTCGGCGCAGTAAAAAGCGGCTGGGGTGCACGGCCTGCATCAGGTCTACCGGTAGCGGGGCGGCTTCGTCTTCCAGATAGGCAGCAATGATTTCGCCGGACAGCGGGGCGGTAATCATGCCGCGCGAGCCATGGGCAGCATTCACATACAGGCCGGGAATATACGGTGCTGCTTGTGTCAGTGGCAGCGTGGCATCGTTGGCCAGTGCGCTGTAGCAGTTGGCAAAGTCCTGCCGGTTCACCACCGGGCCGATGATGGGGAGGTAGTCCGGGCTGGTGCAGCGGTAGGCGGCGCGGCCACCCAGTTTCTCCGCGCTCACGGTATCGGGCTGCAAGGCCTGGTGCAGAGCCGGTGCCAGCCCTGCCAGCATGTCCAGGTTTTCCGCATGTTCGTCTGCCGTGACGTCAAGATTGTCTGCGTCAAACTTGAAGGTGGCACCAACGCAATGCTGCTGATGGCGTGCCGGTGAAACATAGCCTTCACCGCACAGCACGGTTTGCAAGGCGGCACTCTCGGCGGTCACCGGCAGGGTGCTTACCTGGCCACGGATCGCCTTAAGTGGCAAATGACTGGTGCTGTCGAATGCTGCGGTATCGGCGGCGGTACAAAGCACCACCGCACTGCCCATGGCCAGCGGGCCTTGTTCGCTGCTGGCCAGCCAGCTCTGCTCGACCGGGTTGTAATCCAGCTCGATGACGGTATGGCTGGTACGTAGCTGGATATTGGGGTGAGCGCACAAGGCTTGCACCAGGCTGAGTGGATTCAGCCAGCCACCTTGCGGGAAAAACAGCCCGCCGGATGGCAACGCTAGTCCGGCTATCTGGCTGGCTTCCTCTTTGTCTACCAAATGCAGCAGTGAGGCAGGCAAGCCTGCTTCGGCCAGTCTGGACTGGCGTTCGGCCTCCTTGCTGTCGTGCGCCAGTTGCAGCACACCACAGGCTTGCCAGCTGTCTTCGCCCTGCGGCAAATGCTGGTGCAGGCAGCGCAAGGAATAGGCATAGCCTGCCAGTATCAGACGGGTAAGCGGGGTGAAGTGCGGCGACAGCTTGGTGTAAAGCACGCCTTGCGGGTTGCCGGACGCCGCCTGGGCTAGTGCAGGCAGGCGTTCAATCAGGGTGACTTGCCAGCCGCGTATGGCCAGGCTGTGGGCGGTGGCTGCCCCGGCAATACCGCCTCCCACCACGATGGCGCTGCGTTCTTGTTGCGCGACTGTCGCGGGACGGGCATACCAGGGGGCCGACCATGCCCTGGCTGGCGGCGTCAGCAGTTCGCCACAGCTCATTTCACGTTTCTGGCCATGTCCGGCTACCTTGCGCACCGCAAACCCGGCTTCTTTCAGGCCACGGCGTACGTAACCGGCACTGGTAAAGGTGGCAAAACTGGCGCCCGGCGCAGACAGGCGTGCCAACTGGGCAAACAGGGCGGGCTGCCACATGTCCGGGTTTTTGGACGGAGAAAACCCGTCAAGAAACCAGGCATCGATGCGGGCATCCAGCTGTGGCAATGTTTCCAGCACATCGCCAATCAGCAGGGTCAACATGATGCGTCCCTGTTCCAGCACAAAGCGGTGCCAGCCGTCGGTCAGCACATCGTATTGCTGCAACAACTGTTCTGCCTGGAGGGCCAGTTCCGGCCACAAGGCTAGCGCCTGTTGCAAGTCGTCCCGGCTTAGCGGGTATTTTTCCGTGCTGATGAAGTGCAGCCGTGCGCTGTCCGGTGCATGCTGCAAAAAGTGCTGCCAGGCACAGAGGAAATTCAGCCCGGTACCAAAACCGGTTTCCCCGATGCAGAACTGTCCCTGGGCCGGCAAGTCGCCAAAGCGTTCCTCCAGCTGGTTGTGCCGGATGAAGACGTGACGGGTTTCGTCCAGGCCACTGCTGCGGGAAAAATAGACATCACCAAAGGCGACCGAAACAGGCTGACCATCCAGCCAGTCGAGTTGTGCGTGTGAACTCATGCCAAACAAAAGGGGAAGGAGGGCGGGAAGGGGCCTATTCTACCCCTTTCACCGGCTGTACACCCGTGTGATGAACCGTCAGCCGCAATGCGACCGGGCAAATACGGTTAATCCGGGGCAGTGCACACCCTGCTTAACCAGGCAGGCTGGCGGCCAGCGCATCCAGTGCATCGGCCTGCAGGCTGTCCGGCTTCAGTAGCACTGCCTGTTGCAGCCGGTGGTAATGCCTATGCATGGAGCGGGTGTAAAGCGGGTCGTAATGCTGTTCAAGCAATTGTTCCACCAGTGCCGCATAGTCGCCGTGGCTGATCATGGCCTGCCATTGTTGCAGTTGCTCACGCGAATGCACGGCCTTGAGAAAACCCAGTTGCGTTTCCAGTCTTTCCGGCTCGCTGACATAAAACGGGTAGTCCTCCAGCAGGAAGCGCACCCGTTCGGGCAGTGCCACCTGCAACTGCAGGCAGTCGCTGTCGTGCATGCGGGCAAACAGACTGTCCGGCAGGGTGATCTGGCCGATCTTGCGGCTTTCGGCCTCTATGTATACCGGCCGCGCCGGGTCCAGCCGCAGCATGGCCTGGTGCAGCTGGGTGTCGAACCATTTTTGCGTCGGCTGTGCCTGATCGGGCAGCTTGCCCAATACCGAACCCCGGTGTCGGGCCAGACCTTCTAGATCCAGCACCTGTTTGCCGGCACGGTGCAGTGCATCCAGCAGCCGGCTTTTGCCGGAACCGGTCGGGCCGCAAATCACTTGCAAGTCCAACTGTGCAGGCAGGCTGGCGAGGTCGGCCAGCACTTGCTGGCGGTATTGCTTGTAACCGCCATCCAGTTGGTGGGCCGCCCAGCCGATCTGGCTGAAGATGATGACCATCGACGCCGAACGCTGACCGCCGCGCCAGCAATAAATCAGTGGTTTCCAGTGCTTGGGCCGGTCGTGAAACTGCTGTTGCAGATGGCGGGCAATGTTTTGTGCTACCAGTGCCGCCCCCAGCTTGCGCGCCTCGAACGGGCTCACCTGCTTGTACAGCGTGCCGACCTGAATCCGCTCTGCGTCATCCAGCACCGGGCAGTTGATGGCACCTGGCAGATGATCCTCGGCGAACTCGCCGGGCGAGCGCACGTCGATGATCTCGTCAAACTGCGCCAGCTGTGCTAGCGTCGCGACCTTGAAGTGCATTGGGAAAGTGATCCTGAAGATGGCTGAAATCAAACTTACGCAATTGTCTCATGGTGGTGGCTGCGGCTGCAAAATCGCACCGGCGGTACTGGAGTCCATCCTGTCCACCGCCAGGGAAAAAATGGTGTTCCCGCAACTGCTGGTCGGCACCGAGACCAGTGATGATGCGGCGGTGTATCGCTTGAATGACGAGCAGGCCATTGTGGCCACTACCGATTTCTTCATGCCCATTGTGGATGACGCCTTCGACTTTGGCCGCATTGCTGCCACCAATGCGCTGTCGGATATTTACGCCATGGGTGGCACACCCATCATGGCGCTGGCCATTGTCGGCATGCCGGTGAATGTGCTGCCGGTGGAAACCATCCGCGCCATTCTGGATGGCGGCCAGGCCGTGTGCGCCGACGCCGGTATTCCGATTGCCGGTGGACACTCCATCGACTCGCCGGAACCCATTTACGGCCTGGTGGCGCTGGGACTGGTACATCCGGACAAGCTCAAGCGCAATAGCGATGCCCGCGCGGGGGATGTGCTGATTCTGGGCAAGGGCCTGGGTGTCGGCATTCTGGCGCAAGCCATGAAAAAGGGCGTGCTGGACGAGGCAGGCTATCAGGCGCTGATTGCCTCCACCACCCAGTTGAACAAGGTGGGGAGCACGCTGGCGCAACTGCCCGGTGTACATGCGCTGACCGATGTCACCGGTTTTGGCCTGCTGGGGCACTTGCTGGAAATCTGCAAGGGCTCCGGCCTGCAAGCGCAGCTGGAGATGGCACGGATTCCGGTGATTCGTGAAGCACAGGCCTTTGCCGAGCAGGGTTATGGGCCGGGCGCCATCGAACGCAATCAGGCCAGTTTTGATCAGGCTGTCGATTATGCCGACAGCGTGCCGCAGTGGCAGCGTCGCCTGCTGGCCGATCCGCAAACCAGTGGCGGCTTGCTGGTGTCCGTGGCGCCGGAGCAGGCAGATGCCGTACTGGCTGCTTTCCATGCCCAGGGTTACGACTACGCCCGCGTGATTGGCAGGCTGGAGGCCGGCGCTGCCCGCATTCGTGTTGACTGAATGGACTGATACCGTTCAAACCACAGCAAACCCGACGCACTGTCGGGTTTTTTGTTGTCCGCTTGCCGCTGGCGATGCGGTCGCACCCCCACTGCGGAAAAGCAGGCTATGCTGCTGAATGAAGCTTTAAGCTGACTGAATGTACAGGTATTGCTGGCGTTGTTCTTGCTTGATCAGCAATGGCAAGAGCGTGGGTTCGCATTGACAATTGCATGTTTCTCGCGCATTTTTCTTGTTCGCTGATATAAAGCCAGTATTTCAAAAAGATACTGAATTATAAATAAACAATCCTGTAAAACAGGTGCGGCAGTGTAGAGGGTGAAGCTGATGAAGCGAGGCATGAGCATTGGGTCGCGGCTGGTAACGACCCAGGTAGTCCTGATGGTAGTGGTGGCAATGGCCCTGATGTTGCCACTTTATGTGTTCACCGGACGGGTGATGCAAGAGCGGACGGAAAAGGTACAGGCGCAGCTGCTGACGCAGTCACTCAACATGATTGATGCCTTCAATGAATCGCTCAAGATCACCACCCGGCAGTTCGAGAAAGTCCTGCTGGGCGAAATCGGTGGCGCATTCTCCCTTAACCCGGCCATCCGCATCGACGTGGCCGGTACCTCAACGCCAGCACTGGTGTTGGGCAGCACGCCGGTCAATGGCAACAATGACATTGTTGACCGTTTTTCCTCCAAGACCGGTAATGTCGCCACCCTGTTTGTGAAGGACGGCAACGAGTTTGTCCGTGTTGCTACCTCTGTATTGAAAGAAGATGGCGGGCGCGCGCTGGGCAGCAAGCTCGATCACGCCAGCCCGGCTTATGCCCAGCTGATGAATGGCGAGAACTATTCCGGCCGGGTGGACTTGTATGGTCGTGACTACATCACCAGTTACAGCCCCATCAAGGATGCTGCGCAGAATGTCATCGGCGCTACCTTTGTCGGCGTAGGTGCCACCGAGGGCATTGCCGGTTTGCTGGTACGCCTGTCCAAGGTGAAGCTGGCCGAAAGCGGTCATGTCGACATCATCGACGTCAACAAGGCTTCCAGAAGCTACGGGCAGTATGTCCAGCATCCCAAATTGTCCGGCCGGGCCGTCAGCAAGGACCTTGATGCCAACGGCCAGGCCTATGCCAACGAGCTGATGGCGGCCGGTCAGGGCAATCTCAACGTCAAGCTGCCCGGTGAGGCCGGTGTGGCCGAACACATGCTGTCCTATGCCACTTACAAACCATGGGGCTGGATGATCGTCAGCAATGAAACCCGTAGCGAACTGGAGAAGGAAAACCGCCAGCTGCTGTTGTGGCTGGCTGGTGGTGCTGCCTTGCTGCTGACCATTCTGGCGCTGGCCCTGCTGCTGTTTACCCGTCGCCTGGTAGCAAGGCCCGTGCAGCAATTGGTGGCTGACGTAGGCAATATCCGCGATAGCCGTGACCTGACCCGGCGGCTGGCCATTAACCGCAAGGACGAAGTAGGGCAGGTGGCCGATGCCATGAACAGCCTGCTGGACAGCTTTCAGCAGGCACTCAACCGCACCAGCTCGCATGCGGTGGACCTGGACCACGCCGCACAGGATTTGTCCGACAAGGCCGGTGCCGCTGCCGCCAGCTCGGGTGAGCAGCGCCAGAGTGCGCAGGCCATGTCCGAGCAGACCGGCATGCTGATTGCCGGTGTGGCGCAAATCGAAAAAGTGGCCGGTGAAGCCAGCGATGCCGCCCGCGCATCCAGTGCCGCAGCCATGGAAGGCAGCCAGAGCCTGGTGGCCGCAGTGGATGGCGTCAGCCAGATCTCCGCCACCCTGGCCGGTGCAGCCGACAGCCTGAAAATGCTGGAGAGCAGCGCGCAGCAGATAACCGCCATCGTCAACGTGATTCACGATATTGCCGATCAGACCAATTTGCTGGCACTGAATGCCGCCATCGAGGCGGCGCGTGCCGGTGAGATGGGGCGTGGCTTTGCCGTGGTGGCTGACGAAGTGCGCAAGCTGGCCGAGCGCACCAGTGTCTCTACCCAGGAAATCAGCGGGATGATCAGCAAGATCCAGGATGCAACCGAAGGCGCGGTCAAATCCATGCGCCAATCGGTGGTGCAGGCGTCCGAAGGCGCTGCCATTACCTCGGCCGCCCGTCAGGCAATCGGCTCCATCGTGGAAGACTCGCGTCGCGCGATGGAAGTGGTGGAAAACATCAATCGCGAACTGTCGCAACAGCGTGACATCGTGGAGCATATGGCCGAGCGGGTGAATTCGGTGGCCCGGCAGGCCGAAGCCAGCAACGATGCGGCCGAACGCTCGGCAGAAACCGCGCGACATATGGCGGGTCTGGCCGATGCGCTGAAAGAGGAAGTACGGGCCTTCCGAACCTGATTTCTGCCCGCACTGGAATAGAAAAAGCCGGATAGACCATCCGGCTTTTTCTATTGTTGCCATGATGGTCTTTAGTCATGAGAAAAAAACATACCACGTCTTGTGGCGCTGAAATCTGCCCGCATATGCAGTGTCAGATGGCTGCACCTTCTGGTCGGGCAGGCTGTGTGGCATGCGTGAATATTGCAAACAGAGCGTTATCTTGTTTGAAGGGAGCTTTTTGATGAGATTCGAAAAACTGACGACAAAATTCCAGCAGGCCCTGGGCGACGCACAAAGCATGGCGCTGGCTGAAGACAATGCCTATATCGAGGCGCAACACCTGCTGCTGACCATGATGGATGACAACGACAGCGGTATCGGCGGCCTGCTGGCCCGTGCCGGTGTCAATGTGCCGGGCTTGAAACTGGCACTCAAAAGCGCCATCCAGCGCCTGCCGAAAGTGCAGGGCACCAATGGTGAAATCACCGTGTCGCGCGAGCTGGGCAACTTGCTGAATGTCACCGACAAGATTGCCACCAAGCAAGGGGATGAATACATCTCCAGCGAGTCCTTCCTGTCCGCCCTGTCGCAGGACAAGGGTGAAACCGGCCGCCTGCTGAAAGAACATGGTGGTAATCACAACGCCATTCAGGCTGCCATCCAGGCGGTGCGTGGCGGCCAGACCGTGGGCAGTCAGGACGCGGAAAGCCAGCGCGAGGCACTGAAAAAGTACACCACCGACCTGACCGAGCGTGCCCGTAACGGCAAGCTGGACCCGGTGATTGGCCGCGATGACGAAATCCGCCGCGCCATTCAGGTCCTGCTGCGCCGTACCAAGAACAACCCGGTGCTGATTGGCGAACCGGGCGTGGGCAAGACCGCCATTGTCGAGGGACTAGCCCAGCGCATCGTCAACGGCGAAGTACCGGACAGCCTGAAAAACAAGCGCCTGCTGGTGCTGGACCTGGCGGCGCTGATTGCCGGTGCCAAGTTCCGTGGCGAATTTGAAGAACGTCTCAAAGCGGTGCTGAATGACTTGTCCAAGGACGACGGCCAGACGCTGATCTTCATCGACGAAATCCACACCCTGGTTGGGGCGGGCAAAGCCGATGGCGCCATGGATGCCGGCAATATGCTCAAACCGGCGCTGGCGCGTGGCGAGCTGCACTGCATCGGTGCCACCACGCTGGACGAATATCGCAAATACATCGAAAAGGATGCCGCACTGGAGCGCCGCTTCCAGAAGGTGCTGGTGAATGAGCCGACGGTGGAAGACACCATCGCCATTTTGCGTGGCTTGCAGGAGAAGTATGAAATTCACCATGGTGTGGACATTACCGACCCGGCCATCGTGGCGGCGGCCGAACTGTCCAACCGCTATATCACTGATCGCTTCCTGCCGGACAAGGCCATCGACCTGATCGATGAAGCCGCCAGCCGTATCAAGATGGAGCTGGACTCCAAGCCCGAAGCCATGGACAAGCTGGACCGCCGCCTGATCCAGCTGAAAATCGAGCGTGAAGCGGTCAACAAGGAAACCGACGAGGCCAGCCAGAAGCGCCTGCAGTTGATCGAAGACGAAATCCAGCGTCTGCAGCGTGAATACGCCGACATGGAAGAAATCTGGAAGGCAGAAAAAGCCGCGGCGCAAGGCAGTCAGTCCATCAAGGAGGAAATCGACCGCCTGAAGGTGGACATGGAAGACCTCAAGCGCAAGGGCGACTGGCAAAAACTGGCCGAGCTGCAATATGGCAAGCTGCCGCAGCTGGAAGCGCAGCTGCGTGAAGCCGAAGCAGCTGATGCCGGTGCGGACAACAAGCCCAACCGCTTGCTGCGTACCCAGGTAGGTGCCGAGGAAATTGCCGAAGTCATCAGCCGGGCTACGGGCATTCCGGTATCGAAAATGCTGACCGGGGAGCGGGAAAAACTGCTGCGCATGGAAGAAGTGCTGCACCAGCGCGTGGTGGGGCAGGACGAAGCAGTGCGCGCAGTGGCCGATGCCATCCGTCGTTCGCGTTCCGGCCTGGCCGACCCCAACAAGCCCTATGGTTCCTTCCTGTTCCTCGGGCCGACCGGTGTGGGCAAGACCGAGCTGTGCAAGACGCTGGCTGGCTTCATGTTCGACAGCGAAGAGCATCTGATCCGCATCGACATGTCCGAGTACATGGAGAAGCACTCGGTGGCGCGGCTGATTGGCGCACCTCCCGGCTATGTGGGTTACGAAGAAGGCGGTTATCTGACCGAGCAAGTACGCCGCAAGCCATACAGCGTGATTCTGCTGGACGAAGTGGAAAAAGCGCATCCGGATGTGTTCAACATCCTGCTGCAAGTGCTGGATGACGGCCGCCTGACCGATGGCCAGGGCCGCACCGTGGACTTCAAGAACACGGTGGTGGTGATGACCTCGAATATGGGCAGCCAGCAAATCCAGGCCATGGCGACGGATGACTATCAGGTGATCAAGCTGGCGGTGATGGCCGAGGTGAAAACCCATTTCCGCCCCGAGTTCATCAACCGTATCGATGAGGTAGTGGTGTTCCATGGTCTGGACGAGAAGAACATCAAGGCCATTGCCCGTATCCAGCTCAAGGGTCTGGAAGCACGTCTGGCCAAGCTGGAGCTGAATTTGCAGATCAGCGAAGACGCCTTGTCGCTGTTGTCGGAAGAAGGCTTCGATCCGGTCTATGGCGCACGTCCGCTCAAGCGTGCCATCCAGAACGAGCTGGAAAATCCGCTGGCCAAGGCCATTCTGGCCGGCAAGTATCCGCCCAAGGCCACCATCATGGTGGAAGCACGCGACGGTCAGCTGGTGTTTGCCTGACTGGAAAACACCTACTGCCAAAAGCCGACCCAGCAGGTCGGCTTTTTTTATTGCATTTGGCGACTTCCGGCAGATCCATCGGAAAAGTCATTGCGCCACCTGTGATAAGCCCCAGTTACCGTACCAACAGACAGTCACATAATGCGGCAAGGTTAGCTCAATAGCGCACAGGAGCAGGCAATGAAAGCATTGAAAATTACTGTTTTGGCCAATGGGCCCTATCGCGTGGCGGGTGCCAGGCAAATCACCCAACTGTTCATTCAGCCAAACGCACAAGGCTTGTCCTGGAGCTATCGCGAAGGCAAAGCTTTTCCATTGCAGGAAGAAGGCAGCTTGTTATGCCGGTGTGGTCATTCCGCCAACAAGCCCTACTGTGATGGCAGTCACCAGACCACCGGTTTCGATGGCCGGGTAGAAGCGACCCGCGCAGACTATTTCCAGCAAGCACAGTTGCAAGAGGGGCCGGTCGCTGCTTTGTCCGATGCCGAAAAACTCTGTGCTTTTGCTCGCTTTTGCGATGCGGGTGGCCAGATCTGGAATCTGGTGGAGCAGGAGGATGCCGCGTCGGTAGCCTTGGCTGTACGCGAGGCAGAATATTGCCCTGCCGGTCGCTTGAAAGTGTGGGATATCCAGTCGCAAAAGCAAATCAGCAAAGAGCCTGATACCCAGGCCCTCTATTTGCTGGAGGACCCGAAACTGCACTGTTCGGCTGCCTTGTGGGTGAAAGCAGCGGATGCGCTGGATGTCGAAGGCGACAAGCCCTATCCGGTACGGGAGCGTATGACCTTATGCCGCTGCGGAGCTTCTGCTAACAAGCCGTTTTGTGACGGCTCGCATGCGTCCATCAAGTGGCAAGACGGGCTCTGAATGTTGCCTGGCTTTGCCGGCAGGCTTGGAAAGAGACAAACCAGGCCTGCGAGATCGGATCCAAGTTGATTGCAGCACCGATAACACTCGCTACTAGGTAGTTTCAGGCATGGAGTGACTGACAGGATCGGCAGGATAATCAGCTTTTCGCCCCTGGAACACCATATATGCCGGACTCCCTGCCACAGGCTGCGCATTACCCGTTTCGCGACATGCATCAGGCACATTGCCGAGGGGTCGGCCTTGGCGCAACACAGCTGCTGACGGCTTTTTCCACTGCTGCACCAGGCTGGGCTGACGCCCTGATGGCATGGCGTAACCGGTTGGTGGCACGCTTTGGCCTCAAGACCGGCCCCATGCAGCAGGCCGGAACCCTGTCTTTGCAACCGGGCGGCCATATCGGCATGTTCCGCATCATGCACCTTGGCCCTCAACTGGCGGTACTGGGGGAGGATGACCGTCATCTGGATTTCCGCATTCTGCTGTCAGTCAGCCCCGAGGCTGGTGGCAGTCGGCTGCAGGTTGAAACCTGGGTACGGCCACATCACTGGAGTGGCTGCTTGTATCTGGCGCTGGTGTTGCCTGTGCACTGGCTGCTGAGCAAGCTGATGTTGCGCCGTATGGCGCAGCGGCTGGGTGAGTCTGGCTCCAGCGGGCAGCTACGGTGATAATGGTGTTTTTCGTTTGCAGGAAACAAGCCGCATGCCCGCCATCACCCATTTTTCCCAGGCAGTGACACCAGTAGCCGACCAGCCCCGTGCGGATCGACTGCTGGCCGGGAATCCGCAGCGTCATACCTGGACCCACTACGAAACCGCCGACGAGGCGCTCAGTTGTGGCATCTGGGCCTGTGAGACCGGTGCCTGGCGCATTCATTTTGCCGATAACAAGCACGAATTTTTCTGCGTGATCGAGGGACTGGTGCGCCTGCATGATGAAGCCGGGACAGTGGTGGAAGTGAAGCCTGGCGAAGCGGCGGTGATACCGGCAGGTTTCACCGGCGTGTTCGAGGTGGTGCAGCCGGTGCGCAAATACTTTGTGGTGGGGCAGACTCCGGTTGCGCCGTCTCATGGCTGATGCGTCTGGCTGAAAACAGTCAAGCAAAAGGGCGACGCGGGTCGCCCTTTCTTGTCTGCCCACGCACCACGCCGTTTCAGCTGCGCAGCGGGTCTTCCGCATCATCCATGGGTTGTACCGGTGGCGGTGTAAAGCCGTTAATGTCGCGGGAGGACTTTTCCAGTACCAGCACAATGGCAGTATTGAGCGCACCAAAAGCCCAGCTGATCAGGAAAAATACCGAGTAGGCCGACAGCTTGTCGGCAAACAGGGCATTGCCGTGCAGGGTCAGCTCGGCGGGGTCGAAAATCGAGAAAAACACACTGGTAGCCAGCGCGGCGATCAGAAAAGACGGCCAGAACAGCAGGATGCCTTTTTTCATGGTCAGAACTCCTCATCATGCGTTTGTACTTGCATTGAGACTAGACCTTGGCGTGCAAGGTTCAAGAAGGTTCAAGTCAGAGGCATGGATGCCGTGCCCGGGCGGTGGATTGTATGCAATGTCCTGTCAGACACAAATGCGCTGGCAGCTTGTTGTTTTGTCGGCTTTGCAGCGCAGCAAGCCCGCAGATGGTGGTAAACTTTGTCCCGGACAAAGATTTTCATCAATCAGCCGTGGCCTGCTGCATTGTCAGCGCCCGGTTGCGGCTGTTCTGCAAAGCAAATGGAGCCCCTGCATGACCTCTTCGATCTTCGCCGCGGTGGAACTGGCCCCGCGCGACCCGATTCTTGGCCTGAACGAAGCTTTCAACGCTGATACCCGTCCCTTCAAGGTGAACCTGGGTGTGGGTGTTTACAGCGACGACAATGGCAAGATCCCGCTGCTGGCCGCCGTCAAGGCCGCGGAAAAGGCCCGCGTTGATGCGCTGCTGCCGCGTGGCTATCAGCCGATCGAAGGCCCGGCCGCTTACGACAGCGCCGTGCAAAACCTGCTGTTCGGTGCCGACAGCGCGCTGATCAGCAATGGTCAGGTAGTGACTGCCCAGGCTCTGGGCGGTACCGGTGCACTGAAGATTGGTGCCGACTTCCTGAAACGCCTGAACCCGGAATCCAAGGTTTATATCAGCAACCCGTCGTGGGAAAACCACCGCGCGCTGTTTGAATCCGCCGGTTTCACCGTGGAAAACTACCCCTACTACGACGCAGCGACCCGTGGTGTTGACTTTGCTGGCATGAAGTCCTTCCTGCAAGGTCTGGCTGCCGGTTCCGTCATCGTGCTGCATGCCTGCTGCCACAACCCGACCGGTGCCGACCTGTCCGACGCCCAGTGGGCTGAAGTGGTGGAAGTATGCCGTGCTCAGGGTCTGGTTCCTTTCCTGGATATGGCATATCAAGGCTTTGCCGACGGTATCGATGCTGACGCCGTTGCCGTGCGCCTGTTCTCGGCTTCCGGCCTGCAATTCTTCGTGTCCAGCTCCTTCTCCAAGAGCTTCTCGCTGTACGGCGAGCGTGTTGGCGCCCTGTCCATCGTGACTGCCAGCAAGGAAGAAACCGGCCGCGTGCTGTCGCAACTGAAGCGCGTTATCCGTACCAACTACTCCAACCCGCCGATCCACGGTGCTGCCATTGTGGCTGCCGTGCTGTCCAGCCCGGAACTGCGTCAGCAGTGGGAAGACGAACTGGCTGGCATGCGTGACCGTATCCGCGCCATGCGTACCGGTCTGGTTGACGCCATCAAGGCACAGGGTGTTGAGCAGGACTTCTCCTTCGTTGCCCAGCAACGCGGCATGTTCTCCTACACCGGCCTGACTGCGGCTCAAGTGGAAGTGCTGAAGAGCGAATTCGGCATTTACGCCGTATCCACCGGTCGTATCTGTCTGGCTGCGCTGAACAGCAAGAACCTGCCGTATGTGGCTGAAGCCATCGCCAAGGTAGTCAAGGGCTGATTGATTTCATCCTGACGCGAAAAACCCCGCTACGGCGGGGTTTTTTATTGCGCCAGATGTTTCAGCATGCGTTTCGTTTTTCAGTCTGCTGGAGCCGGTGAGCGGCCAAGGCGTATGCGCAGCAGGCCGGGGCTGGTCTCGATGGCCTTGATGGTCAGGCGCGCAGCCAGCGGTTTGCCCAGCAGCGGGTAGTCCAGCCATTGTTGCAGTGCTGGCAAGCGGGTGAGGTCGATAATGGCAACATCCTGCTCCAGGCTCAGCCAGTCCAGCGGCTTGGTCAGTTGTTGCAAGGCCTTGTGGCCGAACGCACCTTCCATCACCCCCAGCAACAGTCCGCCCAACAGGCGGCGTGTGGTGGAGGGGGATATGGCTTCGCCCTGCACGTGATAGCGCAGTCGTATTTGCCGGCTATCCCAGTCGATAGGGAGGAAGTCGAAGTGCAGGGTCAGCCTGGCTGCAAGCGGTTGCTGTGATGTCAGATGCAGGGTGCTGTCCCGGCTGAGCAGTGACAGGCCGTCAATCTGTAGCGCATCACCATTCAACGCCTGCTGCAACTTGCGCAGCAGCCAGTCTTCTTGCAGGGAGACGCCATCCCGGTGCAGGGTGGGTCTTTGCTGCCAGCCCCGGATCAAGCGGCTTTGCCAGTGATGATCCATGTTCAGGCAAACAGGGTGCGCGCCCCTTCGAAGCGGGCGGAGAAATAGCTGTTGTCCAGCCGGTCTACCCGGATGGCGCTATTGGTGCGCGGGGCATGCACGAATTTGTTGTCGCCTATGTAAATGCCCATGTGGGAGAAGGAGCGGTTCATGGTGTTGAAGAATACCAGGTCACCTACCTGCATCTGGCTGTTGCTGACGGGACGCGCCAGGCTGGCGATCTGGGCGGCATTGTGCGGCAGCTTCACTCCCACCGCATTCAGGTAGATGTAGCTGACCATGCCGCTGCAATCCAGCCCGGCTTCCGGGTTGGCACCGCCGAACTTGTAATCCAGATCCAGCAGCCCCAGGGTGTACATGAGGATTTCCCGGCCCGCGCCATCCGCCTTCAGGGCAGACAGCGTTTTGTCCTGTGATGGATAGGGGCGCACGTGGCTGGTCTTCTTCGGCGGTGTGCCGCAGCCGCTCAGCCACAAAGCCAGCGTGCCCAGCATGGCACCGCCCAAAAGGCGGCGGCGTTGCGGGCAGGGCAGGGTGGGCCGGGTTTTGCTCATGATTGTTTTGCCTCCAGTTCTTCCCAGCGGGCCAGTTTTTCCAGCAGCAATTCGTCAATGGCTTCGATGCGCTGCTGCCAGGCAATGGCTTCCTTGGGGGTGTCGCGATAGCAGTTCGGGTCAAGCAGTTGCTGGTTCAGCGTGGCTTGTTCCTGTTCCAGAGCGGCAATCTCGTCCGGCAGTGCGGCCAGCTCGCGGGTTTCATTATAAGAAAGCTTGCGATTGCTGCGCTGCTTCTCCGGCTTGGCGGGTGCAGCCGGCTTGCTGACGGTCGTGGTGGTCTTGTTGGCTACTGCTCCCTGCATGGCAGCCATGCGCGCCTTGGTGTCTATCCAGTCCTGATAGCCGCCCGGGTATTCTTCCAGCTGGCCATTGCCTTCAAAAGCAATCACCTGGGTAACTACATTGTCGAGGAAAGCCCGGTCGTGGCTGACCAGAAACACTGTGCCGCTGTATTGAGCAATCACATCTTCCAGAAGTTCCAGGGTGTCGATGTCCAGGTCGTTGGTGGGTTCATCCAGCACCAGCACATTGGCAGGACGGGTGAACAGGCGTGCCAGCAACAGGCGGTTACGTTCGCCACCGGACAGTGAGCGCACCGGGCTGCGTGCACGTTGCGGCGAGAACAGGAAGTCTTCCAGATAGCTCATCACATGCTTTTTCACCCCGCCGATTTCGACGAAGTCATTGCCCTGGCTGATGATGTCGGCCACGCTGGTGTCCTCGTCCAGCTGTTCGCGGAACTGGTCGAAGTAGGCAATCTCCAGCTTGCTGCCTTGCTTGATGCTGCCGCTGTCCGCTTCCAGCTGACCCAGAATCAACTTGAGCAGGGTGGTCTTGCCTGCGCCATTCGGGCCGATCAGGCCAATCTTGTCACCACGCAGGATGCGGGTGGTGAAGTCCTTGATCAGAGTGCGGCCTTCAAAGCCTTTGCTGACATGTTCCAGTTCGGCCACCAGTTTGCCTGAGCGTTCGCCGGCATCCAGCTGGAAATTGACCTGACCCACGCGCTCGCGCCGGGCACTACGCTCGCGGCGAATGGCTTCCAGACGGCGGACACGGCCTTCGTTACGCGTACGGCGTGCCTCGATGCCCTTGCGGATCCACACTTCTTCCTGGGCATGGAATTTGTCAAAAATGCGGTTCTGCTCTTCCTCGATGGCTATTTCTTCGGTCTTGCGTACCTGGTAGGCGGTGAAGCTGCCCGGATAGCTGCGCAGGATGCCACGGTCCAGCTCCACAATACGGGTGGCGACATTGTCCAGAAAGCGCCGGTCGTGGGTGATCAGCAGCACGCTGCCGCTGAAGTTCTTCAGCAAGCCTTCCAGCCATTCGATGGCAGCAACGTCCAGATGGTTGGTCGGTTCGTCCAGCAGCAGCACGTCCGGCTTGGCTGCCAGTGCACGGGCCAGTGCCACGCGTTTTTTCCAGCCACCGGACAATTCACGGATCAGGGTGTCGGGTTGCAGGTCCAGGTGGGAGAGGGTGGTGGAGATCAGTGCATCAAACTGCCAGCCATCACGTGCTTCCAGCGCGTGTTGCAGCGCTTCCATGCGTGCCAGCGCGGTTTCATGATCGGCATCGGGCTGGGTCAGTTGCTGGGTAAGCTGATGGTATTCGCCCAGCAAGGCTTTCAATTCGCCCAGTCCGCTGGCAACCGCGTCAAAAACGGTGTCGTCCGGGTTGAGTTCCGGCTCCTGTGCCACGTAGGCCACGCGCACATCGCCCTTGATGTTGATGCGCCCGTCGTCCAGCGTGATGGCACCTGCAATGCCCTTGAGCAAGGACGACTTGCCGGCACCATTGCGGCCAATCAGGCCGACGACCTCGCCGGGTTCCAGTGCGAAGTCGACATTATCCAGCAAAGCGTGATGGCCAAAAGCCAGGCAGGCCTTTTCAACAGAAATCAATGACATTGCAGCTTCTTGTAATCAGGGTTCAATGGCCGCAATTGTAGCATGCGGCGTGCTGGCCCTTGCGGACTTGGGTTACAATGCGCGCCAACTCGGAATGGAAAGGAAAGCCATGTATTTTGTTGATCGCTCGGTTGCCGTAATCAAACCCAAACAGCCATTTCTGGACTGGCTGAATGCCGTTCCCGGCAACGATATGGTGGATTTGACCCTGGACAGCCTGCGCAGTGACTGCACGGTGATCCTGTTGCCGGAATTTAATGAGCCGGAAGAGGCGGTTGCCCATATCGACGAGCAATACGAACAATTGTTCAAGATTGAAGTGGCGTCCTGGTATGACGACGAAGACCTGTGGCCCAAGGACATGTCGCTCAAGGCCTTCTGGGAATGGTTTGATGTGGAAATCCACTCTACCGTACTGGACACGGTAGAAGGTGATATCAGCAACAGCCCGGCAGGCGAGCTGTAAGCCATCTCATGCACAAGGCCCGCTTGCTGCCGCCCTTTGCGCTGCAATTACGCCCGTCCCGCATCTTCTTGATTCTGGTGCTGTGTGTGCTGGCCTTGTCTGCTGTCTTGTTGATGCTTTATCAGCCGCGCATGTGGGCGCTTATTCCGTTGCAGTGCTTGCTTGGCTGGATTGCCTTGCGCACCAATGGCTGGGCAAAGCGGCAAACGGTGCGGCGTATCGAAGTGGATGCCCAAGGGCGCATGCTGTGGTTGCAAGGTGATCGTGTGCTGCACGTGCAACTGCGCGACGACTGTTTTGTGTCACCTTGGTTTGTCATCGTCAATGTGACGGCCGCAGGCCGTCGTCACAGTTGCCTGTTGTTGCCGGATAGTGCCGATCTGGAAGCGCTGCGGCAATTGCGGGTCTACCTGCTGTGGTTCCATCCGGAAGCTAAGCGGGATACACCTGCTGTTTTGGAAAATCCATGATGCAAAGAACGACGCTGAACGAATGGTTGCAATGGCTGGAAGGCCTGCATGTCACCACCATAGACATGGGTCTGGAACGGGTACGCAAAGTGTGGAATGCCATGCAGGTGCAGCCCACGTTTCCGGTCATCATGGTGGCAGGGACCAATGGCAAGGGTTCGGTGTGTGCCATGCTCTCCACCATGTATCAGCGTGCCGGTTTCAAGGTGGGCTGTTACACCTCGCCGCACATCCAGCACTACAACGAGCGGGTGGCAATCGACCTCAAACCGGTGAGCGATGAGCGCATCATCAACAGTTTTGCCGCCATCGATGCAGCGCGGGGTGATACCTCGCTGACCTATTTCGAGTTTGGCACCCTGGGTGCCATGCACAGCTTTATCGAAGAAAAAGTCGATGTGGCCATCATGGAAGTGGGCCTGGGGGGGCGGCTGGATGCAGTGAACATCTTCGAGCCGGATGTGTCGGTGGTGGTAAGCGTGGATATCGACCATGCTGCCATTCTGGGTGACAACCGCGAGGATATCGGCTTCGAGAAAGCCGGCATCTACCGGCCAGGCAAGCCAGCCATCTGCGCAGACCCGCAGCCTCCGCAGCGCTTGCTGGATCATGCCGCGGCCATCGGTGCCGACCTCAAACTGCTGGGCCGCGATTACAGCTATAGCCGCATGGACAATCAATGGTCCTTCCAGATGGGCAGCGCACGTCGCCATGCCTTGCCCATGCCTGCGCTGCGTGGTGGCTACCAGCTGGGCAATGCCGCAGCTGCATTGGCGGTGCTCGACTGCCTGCATGAGCGTCTGCCGGTTGGCATTGGCGCGCTCAAGCAAGGCCTGGTCGAAGTGGAATGGCCCGGTCGTTTCCAGGTATTGCCGGGGCGGCCGGTGGTGGTGCTGGATGTCGGTCACAACCCGCATGCGGTCAAGGCCATGGTGGCCAGCCTGCGCCAGTTGCCGTTTGCCGAAAACCGTTACGCAGTATTTTCCATGCTGGCGGACAAGGACCTGGCTGCCGTGGCCGAACTGGCCAAGGATGAATTCGATGGCTGGTTCGTGGCTGGCCTTGATATGCCACGCGGGCAGAGCGGCACCCAGATTGCCGCGCAACTGAATGCGCTGGGCATCGGCAAGGTACGCGCCTTCGATGATGTTGCGTCTGCCTGGCAAGCTGCCTTATCGGCAGCGGGCGAGAATGATAGAATTACCGTTTTTGGCTCTTTCCACACTGTTGCCGAGGTGCTGGAAGCCCGTCGGCAACGCACTTGAGGATGGCATGGCACTGTCTGCCCACGATGAACTGATTTTGTTGCGCAAGCGTGCCCGGCGTCGCCTGGTTGGTGCGGTTGTGCTGGTGACGGTATCCACGGGCGTCCTGTGGAATGTGGTTGGTCATCTGCCGGATCAGCAAATGCGCCCGGAGTCGGTGGAGATCGCCAGTGAAGCTTCCGGCGCTCCGGCAGAAACTGCGTTGCCTCCGGCCGTGCATGTGGCCAGTGCTTCTGCACCTGCTGTTGGCAAGCCGGTGGCATCGGCTCCGGCTCTGGCCAGTGCGTCTGCTCCGGCTGCCAAAACTGCCGGCACCCAGCTGCCGGCAGATCTGAATTCCGTGGTGCCGGACAAACCTGCAGCCACCACTGCCAGTGTGACGGCACCTGCAGCAGTTGCAGCGGTGGCGACGGTAGGTGCCATCGCCGCCGGGCAGTCCAAGGCCAAGGCCCCGGAAGGCGCCAGCCAGCCGCTGGTGCACGAGCCGCCGAAAAAGAAAGTGGCCAGCAAACCGGTGGAAGCGCGTCAGCCGGTAGTGGCTGACAGCAAGCCTGCCAAGGCGGAGAAACCAGCTCCGGCCAAGCATAAACAGCCTGACCCGGCAGCCATTTTGTCTGGTCATTTTGATGACGAACCGGCAAGCAAGCCGGCTGCTGTAAAGAAAAGTGAGTCCAAGCCGGAAAAAGTGGATAATGTCGGCAATGGCAAATCCGTGATCCAGCTGGCGGCACTGTCAGACCCGGCCAAGGCCGATGCACTCAAGAACAAGTTGTCTGCCCTTGGGGTGTCTGCCCACTTCAGCAAGGTACAAACCAGCAAGGGTGAAGTCACCCGTGTGCGGGTCGGGCCGTTTGCCAGCCGGGCAGAGGCAGAAGCTGCATTGCGCAAGCTTTCCCAGGCTGGGGTTTCCGGCATTGTCGTGAGCAAGTAAGCAACGATGACCGTCTTTGACTACATTGTGATCGCCATCCTGCTTGGTTCCGTGCTGGTGGCCATGGTGCGCGGCCTGGTGGCCGAGGTGCTTTCGCTGGGCTCCTGGCTGCTGGCTTTCTGGTGTGCCAAGGAGTTGTCGCCACTGGTGGCAAGCTTCATGCCCAACGAATTGCCAAGCCAGGGTTTGCGTCTGCTGGCTTCTTTTGTGCTGCTGTTTTTCCTGTCGTGGCTGGCCACGGCATTATTGCGTATCACCCTGACCAGTCTGCTGGATTCGGCCGGTCTGGGTGGTCTGAACCGATTGATGGGTGCCGTGTTCGGCCTGGCTCGCGGGCTGGTGCTGGTCACGGTGCTGGTGCTGGTGGGCGGCTTGAGCGACATGCCGCGCCAGCCTATGTGGAGGAATGCGGTATTGGCCGCTCCATTCGAATCACTGGCCTTGTCATTAAGGCCCTGGCTGCCAGCCATGCTGGCAGACAATCTGCATTACACCGGTTAGTGTGATGGAACAGGCGGATTATCTTGATATCTTCACCTCAAGATTTCCGCCTTTTTCTTTGGCTGTAGGTTTTGTCTGAAAATCCTGGTAGTTGGGAAGAGAGAGTAGAGCAATGTGTGGAATTCTAGGCGTGGTAGGGCAGTCCCCCGTCAATCAGTTGTTGTATGACGGACTGCAAGTGCTGCAGCACCGTGGGCAGGATGCGGCGGGTATTGTCACCTCCAGTGGCAAGACCTTTCACATGCACAAGGGCAGCGGCATGGTGCGCGATGTATTCCGCACCCGCAATATGCGCTCCCTGATGGGCAATGCCGGTATCGCACACGTGCGCTACCCGACGGCCGGTTCTGCTTCCAGTCTGGCCGAGGCTCAGCCGTTCTATGTCAACTCGCCCTTCGGCATCGTGTTGGCGCACAACGGCAACCTGACCAATACCGACGAGTTGAAGGCGGACATGTTCCGTCACGACCTGCGTCACATCAACACCAATTCCGACTCGGAAGTCCTGCTCAATGTATTCGCCCATGAACTGGCCGAGCGTGTGGTGGGCTTTGAATTGAGCGTGGATGCCATCTTTGGTGCCATCGAAGCTGTGCATCGCCGTGTGCGTGGTGCTTATGCCGTGGTGGCGCTGATCGCCGGTTATGGCCTGGTGGCTTTCCGTGACCCCAATGGCATTCGCCCGCTGGTGATCGGCAGCACGCAGGGTAGTGGCAAGACCGAGTACATGTTTGCTTCCGAATCGGTTGCGCTGGACTGCTCCGGCTTCAGCACGCTGCGTGATGTCGAGCCGGGTGAGGGTGTGTTTGTCAGCTTCGATGGTGATTTTCACGCCCGTCAGTGTGCCAAGGAAGTCCGCCACGCACCCTGTTTGTTCGAATATGTCTACTTTGCCCGTCCGGATTCGGTGATTGACGGTGCTTCGGTTTATCAGGCACGTATCGTGATGGGTGAGAAGCTGGGCGAGAAAATCCGCCGCGTGTTGCCGGAGCTGGACATCGACGTGGTCATGCCGATTCCGGATACCAGCCGTCCAAGTGCCTTGGCGCTGGCCAACAGCCTGGGCTTGCCATACCGCGAAGGCTTCATCAAGAACCGTTATATTGGCCGCACCTTCATCATGCCGGGTCAGGCCGTGCGCAAGAAATCGGTTCGCCAGAAGCTCAACCCGGTTGCCTGCGAATTCAAGGATCGCAATGTACTGCTGGTGGATGACTCCATCGTGCGTGGTACCACGTCCAAGGAAATCGTGCAGATGGCGCGTGATGCTGGTGCCAGGAAAGTGTACTTTGCTTCCGCAGCACCGGCGGTCCGCTTCCCCAACGTTTACGGTATCGACATGCCGACCCGTGCCGAGCTGCTGGCCACCGGTCGCACCGAACTGGAAATTGCGGCAGAAATTGGCGCGGATGCGGTGATTTACCAGGACCTGTCGGCCTTGCAAGAAGCAGTGCATTCGGTGAATCCGAAGCTGCACGAGTTCGAAACCTCCTGCTTCGATGGCAAGTACATCACTGGCGATATTACGGCGGCTTATCTGGATGCCATCGAGTGCGCCCGCGGTGCCGACAAGAAAGAGGAAAATCCGGTCAGCACCCAGATGATTGATTTGAACCTGAATGTGGCAGAGCAAAACCTGATGTAAGTCAGGCTCAGAAAAACCGGCTTCGGCCGGTTTTTTTCATGGTGGCGCGGGCATGCTGCCGACGGCTGACATCGTTATGCCGCAATTTCATTTAGATAACTGGTACTGATCAGGCAAGATAGCCTGCACAAGACGGTGGCAAGCCATGGTGGCTTGTTCCCGGCAACAAGATTCGAGAATCATCATGTCAGTCGAAAACAATCCGCAACAATATCATCCTGAAACACTGGCGATCCGTGGTGGCCGCGAAAGCAGTGAATATCGCGAGCACAGCCAGGCCCTGCATCTGACTTCCAGCTTCTGTTATGAGTCGGCAGAGCAGGCCGCAGCCATGTTCATGGGTGAAATCGAAGGCTATACCTATTCCCGCTTCACCAATCCCACTGTCACGGCCTTCCAGCAACGACTGGCGCTGATGGAGGGCGGCGAGCGTGCCATTGCCACCGCTACTGGCATGGCCGCCATTCAGGCCATCATGATGAGTCTGCTCAAGGCGGGTGATCACATTGTCTCCTCGCAAAGCCTGTTCGGTTCCACCACCAATCTGTTTACCGGACTGCTGGCAAAATTCGGCGTGGAAACCACCTTTGTCGATGCCCGAGATCTGACAGCATGGGAGGCTGCGGCCAAGCCCAACAGCAAGCTGTTTTTCCTGGAAACACCCTCCAATCCGCCGACCGAGATTGCGGATATCGCGGCCATTGCCGACCTTGCTCATCGTCACAATGCCTTGCTGGTGGTGGATAACAGCTTCTGTTCGCCGGCCTTGCAGCAGCCACTGAAGCTGGGGGCCGATCTGGTCATGCATTCCGCCACCAAATACCTGGATGGTCATGGCCGTGTGATGGGTGGCGCGGTCGTGGGCAGTGATGCGCTGGTTGAGCAGGTTTACCTGCATGTGCGCGCTGCCGGCCCGACCCTGGCCCCGTTCAATGCCTGGGTGTTGTTGTCCGGTCTGGAAACCTTGTCGCTGCGCATGGAAAAACACAGTGCCAATGCCTTGGAACTGGCGCGCTGGCTGGAGGCACATCCCGCCATCGAACGGGTGTATTACCCGGGACTGCCCAGTCATCCGCAGCATGAGCTGGCGCAGCGTCAGCAAAAAGCGGGTGGTGCGGTGGTGTCGTTTGTGGTGAAAGGCGGGCGTGCCGGTGCGTGGCGACTGGTGGATGGAGTGGAACTGATTTCACGTACTGCCAATCTTGGCGACGTAAAGAGTACAATTACCCACCCGGCATCTACCACGCATGCGCGGGTGGCGCCTGAAGTGCGGCAGAAAGCCGGCATCGAGGAGGGCCTGATTCGGGTGGCCGTGGGCCTGGAAAATGTCGAGGACCTGAAACGGGACCTGGCGCGTGGACTTGACTAAATATTGATACCTGCGTTTCATTCAAACGAACGGCAGTCTAGACTTTAGACTGCCGTTTTCGCGATGGTGTACTGGAAATCCATCCATATTGCAAGGAGGGTGCTCTTGACACTGATCAAATTAAAACGTAAGTTTGAAACGCTTGTTCGAAAGCTGAGATGGACAAGACTAAATACCCTGCAAGTACAAAAAAGGCACAAGAGAACATGGAAGCCAGCCGCCCGGATACGGCAACACGCATTCTTGACGTTTCCGAACGTCTGTTCGTGGAGCACGGATTCGAGGCTACCTCGCTTCGCATGATTACTCAGCAGGCCGAAGTCAACCTGGCCGCGGTGAACTATCACTTCGGCTCGAAGGATGCACTGTTTGAAGCCGTGTTCATGCGCAGGCTGGCGCCCTTGATTGCGTCCTGTCTGGCTGAACTCGACGAGCTGGAGGCAAGAGAAGAGAAGCTGTCAGTGGAAGGCTTGGTCACGACCTTCATCCGGCCGTGTCTGGCGCTGTCCAAGGACCCTGCGAGGGGCGGGGCCCTGTTTGTCAGACTTCTGTCACGTACTTTGGTGGAAAACCACCGGCTGCTGCGTGAAACCATCTCACAGCAATACAGTGTGTTCGTGCAACGCTACTCGCGCGCATTTCATCATGCGCTGCCAGAGCTTGGGGTGGAGGAGCTGGCCTGGAGAATGCACTTTGCATTCAGCGTCATGTTCAACGCTTTCGCCGGAAATGATGTGCTGAAGATTTTCACACGCAGCCAGATTGTTTCCGCGCGGGATCCAGACATGATCGTGAAGTATCTTGTGCCATTTGTGGTTGCCGGGTTGGTCTCGCCTGTCAAGGGTTAGCAGGGTCAACACGAGGGTAAATCACAATGTTTGCTGCTGTTCTTCTCATCGCACTGCTTGGTGTGATGGCGTACTATCGCGCGCCGGTGCTGGTGTGGACTGTGGGGCTGGCAGCCTGGCTTGCCAGCCTGCAATTTGCGTTTGGCTGCCCGGTTTCCACCATTGTCTGGGGTGTGTTTGCACTTCTGGCACTTGTGCTGAATATCGTTCCGCTGCGTCGCGCCGTTTTCACAGGCCCGGCATTCGGTATCTTCAAGAAAATCACCCCGGCGATGTCGCAGACCGAACAGGAAGCGATCAATGCCGGTACGGTGTGGTGGGATAGGGACCTGTTCTCCGGCAAGCCGGATTACCAGCGTCTGTTGGCCTTCCCGGATGCCAAGCTGAGCGCAGAAGAGCAGGCTTTCCTGGATGGCCCCACCGAGCAGCTGTGCGCGATGATCGACGACTGGAAGATCACCCACGAGCTGAAGGACTTGCCGCCGGAAGTGTGGCAGTTCATCAAGGACAACGGCTTTCTGGGCATGATCGTCAAGAAGAAGTATGGCGGTCTGGAGTTCTCCAACTATGCCCACGCCAAAGTGGTCACCAAGATCGCTACCCGTGGCGGCTCTGCTGCGGTGTCGGTCATGGTGCCCAACTCGCTCGGCCCGGGTGAGTTGCTGCAGCACTATGGCACCGAAGCACAAAAAGACTATTACCTGCCGCGCCTGGCCAAGGGTGTGGAAGTGCCGTGCTTCGCCCTGACCAGCCCTTATGCCGGTTCGGACGCTGGCAGCATTCCTGACTATGGCATTGTATGCCGTGGCAGCTATACCGACCCGCGCAGCGGCCAGCGGCACGAAAACGTGTTGGGCCTGCGCGTCAGCTGGGAAAAGCGCTGGATTACCCTGGCACCGGTCGCCACCATTCTGGGCCTGGCATTCAAGATGTACGACCCGGACCACCTGCTGGGCGACAAGGAAGAGATCGGCATTACCTGCGCACTGGTGCCGACCGAGCATGAAGGCGTCTGCATTGGCCGCCGTCATTTTCCGGGTGGCGCGGTATTCATGAATGGCCCGACCTGGGGCAAGGATGTATTCATTCCGCTGGAGTGGATCATTGGCGGGCGTGAATTCGCCGGTCAGGGCTGGCGCATGCTGGTGGAGTGTCTGTCGGTTGGTCGCTGCATTTCCCTGCCGGCCATGTCGGTGGCCTGCGGCAAGGTAACCACCTTCACCACTGGTGCTTATGCCCGTATTCGCGACCAGTTCGGCCTGCCCATCGGCAAGTTCGAAGGTGTGGACGAAGCCATGGCGCGCATCGGTGGTTATACCTACCAGATGGAAGCTTCGCAGGATCTGGCGCTGACCGGTCTGGACATGGGCGAGAAGCCATCGGTGCTGTCTGCTGTGCTCAAGTATCACAACACTGAGCGCATGCGCAAAACCATCAATGATGCGATGGACATTCACGGTGGCAAGGCCGTGGTGCTGGGGCCGCGCAACTATCTGGCACGTGCCTATCAGTCCATCCCGATCGGCATTACGGTGGAAGGTGCCAACATCCTCACCCGTTCGATGATCATCTACGGTCAGGGTGCCATCCGCTGCCATCCGTTTGTATTGCGCGAGATGAAAGCCGCCATGGCCAATGATGCTGCCGAGTTTGATCGTGCCATTACCGGTCACATCAACTTCGTCATCAGCAATGTGTTCCGTTCGCTGTGGCTGGGGCTGACCGGCGCCCGCTTTGCCGGTGCGCCACGTGGTGGCGAAACCGCGCTTTACTACAAGCAGATCACCCGTTTCTCCAGTGCTTTTGCCTTGCTGTCCGACATGGCCATGTTCAGCCTGGGTGGCTCGCTGAAGTTCCGCGAAAAGCTGTCGGCCCGCCTGGGTGACATGTTGTCCAATTTGTACATTGCCACGGCTTGCCTCAAGCGTTTTGAACGCGATGGCGCACCCAAGGAAGACCTGGCCGTGCTGCGCTGGGCGGTGGAAAACGCATTGTTTGATCTGCAACAGGCAATGGATGGCTTTCTGGCCAACCTGCCCAGCCGTGGTCTGGCCTGGGTGCTGCGCAAAATCATCTTCCCGTGGGGCCTCACCCTCAAGCCTGCTTCGGATCGCATTGGCACCAAGGTGGCGCGCGCCATGATGGAGCCGGGCGGCATGCGCGATCGCTTGACCCGGGGCATGTATGTATCGCCTTCGGAAGAAGACGCCGTCGGTGTGCTGCGCCATGCACTGGATGCCATCCTGGCAACAGAGCCAGTCGAACAGAAGCTGCGCAAGCTGGCGCGTGATGGCAAGTTCTCACGCATTACTGCGCGTGAGCGACTGGAAGAGGCCTTGCAAAGCGGCTTGATCACCCAGGCTGATTTTGATGCGGTCACCCGTGCACGCAAGCTCAAGCGCGATGTCATCATGGTGGATGATTTCGACATGGCTCTGGAACAGCATGATGCAGCATTGCTGAAGCGCCACATTTTCTAAGCCTGTTTTCTACACTGAATGGATTGCCGGGTGATTCTTCATCCGGCCGTTCAGTCAAGTTGCCGTGTTGCGGCAATTTGACTGAGCGATCACCAGGAGCGCCTTATGGATTCCACCACACCTCGCCTGCCTACCTTGCGGGTACGAGCCCTGCCAACTGCCACCAATGCCTACGGGCGGGTACAGGCCGGTTGGTTGATGGGGCAGATCGACATGGCAGGCAGCCTGGATGCGGAGCGCCTGGCGCGGGGACCGGTGGCGACGGTGGCGGTGAATGCCTTCCAGTTTACCCATCCCATCTTGTTGGGCGATGTGGTCAATCTGTATGTGGAAAGGCTGCGAGTAGGGCAAAAGTCAGTCACGCTGAAGATATCGGTTGAGGCGGAGCGGCTGGATGGCGAGCTGGTGTTTGTTACGGAGGTGATTGCCACTTTTGTGGCAATTGATGTTGATGGTAAATCGCGTAACTTGGCGGAAGTTGGTTGAATTTAAGAGTGTTTGTTGCTTGTTTGTTGTGTAAAACGATCGTTTGGAACAAACGCTCTTATTTTGGTGGACATGCTTAGATTCTCTGGTAGTATCCAAATTGATCCGTAGTAATACGGACATAAAAAGCGACTAGGACTACATACAGATATATTCGCAAGAGAGGGATGACACATGAAACTGAAGCACCTCAGCCAATCCGTGATGCTCATGGGAGTTGCCGTCGGGGCGTTCTCTTCCACAGCACTGGCTTCCGGTTACCACTTCGGCTCGCAAAGCGTTTCCGCGCAAGGCACGGCATTTGCCAACAGCGCAGAAGCCAATGACGCCTCCACCATCTTTTACAACCCGGCTGGTATGTCGCGTCTGACCGGCACCAACTTCTCCGGTGGTTTGACCCTGGTCGTGCCGGATTCCAGCTATACCGATAACGGCTCGAAAACCAATGAAGGCAATTCGACCGGTGGTGGCAGTGCGAGCGGCTACACGCCGGACTATGTTGTTGCGCCATCGTTCTATGCAACGCATCAGATCAACGATAAATGGACGGTTGGTCTCGGTGTGTTTGTACCGTTTGGCGCTGATCTGAATTACGGTCAAACCTGGGCGGGCCGCTATTCGCTGGAAAGCATTAAGCTCGAAACGCTGAACTTCAATCCATCAGTATCTTACAAGCTGGATGATCACCACGCCTTTGGTTTTGGTGTTTCAGCGCAATACATGAAAGCTTATCTGAGCAAGGCTGTTGACTTGTCAGTTGTTGGCGGTACCGATGGTCAAGCTTCATTAAGTGCAGACGGTTGGGGTTTCGGTTTCAATCTCGGTTACATGTACCAATTGGATGACGCCACCCGTTTTGGTGTGGCCTACCGCTCCAATATCCGTCAGAAGCTTGATGGACAGGCCTACTGGGATCTGCGGGGTGCAGGTTCGTTTGCATCCATCATCCAAAACAATTTCCATCACGTAAATTCGGATGGCACTGTAACGGTTGATACGCCGGAATCTATTTCGGTGAATGGTTTCCACAAGCTGAATGACAAGGTCGACCTGATGGCCGATCTGACCTGGACGCGTCATTCGCGTTTGGATCAGATTGACATCAAGTTCAGTCAGCCGGGTGAAGGCGATCTGGTGATCAAGCAAGGCTGGCGCGATACCTACAAGCTGTCGCTGGGTGCCAACTACCATTACAGTGATGATCTGCTGCTGCGTACTGGTGTCGCCTGGGACCAGTCCCCGGTCAAGAATGCCGACGAAACCCATCCTGCTCTGCCGGATAGTGACCGCTACTGGCTGTCCTTTGGTGCAAACTACAAGCTGAGCAAGCAGTCTTCGATCGACTTTGCCTATTCTTATGTCTTCTTCAAGAATGCCAATGTCAACTACACCGATGCCTGCTCACCTACCTCTACAACCTGCACGGGTAATGGCGAAACCACCAAAGGTTCTTACAAAACCAATCTGCAGTTGATTGGTCTGCAGTACAACTACAGCTTCTAAACAGACAGTCAAGGTTTAGGGGCGTGGCAGGGCAGTGGCGGCGAAAGTCGCCACCGCCCGACAGCAAGGCAGGCATGAGGGGCCTGCCCCATGATTGATGAGTTTCAACATAACGAGGAAACCATGTCTCAAACCAAGTTCAATGTACGCAAGGTGGCAGTGCTGGGTGCTGGCGTGATGGGTGCGCAGATTGCCGCTCATCTGGTCAATGCCAAAGTACCGACCATCCTGTTTGATTTGCCCGCCAAAGAAGGCAACAAGAATGGCATCGTGCTCAAGGCACTGGATGGCCTGAAAAAACTCAAGCCGTCCCCGCTGTCCAATAAAGACGCAGTTGGCTATATCGAACCGGCCAACTACGAAGACCACCTGCACCTGCTCAAGGATTGTGACCTAGTAATCGAGGCCATTGCCGAGCGCATGGACTGGAAGGGTGATCTGTACCACAAGGTGGCACCGCATCTGGGTGAACACACCATTTTCGCCACCAACACCTCTGGCCTGTCCATCAACAAGCTGGCCGAGAGCTGTCCCGATACCGTGCGTCCGCGCTTCTGCGGCGTGCACTTTTTCAACCCGCCGCGTTACATGCACCTGGTCGAGATCATCCCGTGCGTAACGTCGGATGCGGGCATGCTGGACAATCTGGAGCGTTTCCTGGTTTCCACCCTGGGCAAGGGTGTGGTACGCGCCAAGGATACCCCCAACTTTGTTGCCAACCGCATTGGTGTGTTCTCCATGCTGGCAACCATCGCCAATGCCGAAAAATTCGGTATCCGCTTTGATATTGTCGACGACCTGACCGGCCCGCGCCTGGGTCGCCCCAAGTCTGCCACCTTCCGTACTGCAGACGTTGTAGGCCTGGACACTTTTGCCCACGTAGTGAAAACCATGGACGACACCCTGCCGGGTGACCCGTGGCATGGCTTGTTCAAATCGCCGGAATGGTTGCAGAAGCTGATTGCAGCCGGTGCGCTGGGTGCCAAGACCAAGGTTGGTATCTACAAGAAAGACGGCAAGAAAATGTTCGTGTTCGACGCGGCCAGCGGCGAATACGTTGGTGGCGGGCAAAAGGGTGATGATGCGGTCAAGGACATCCTGAAAATTGCCGACCCGGCCGAAAAATTCCGTCAGCTGCGCGCGAGTGAGCATCCGCAGGCACAGTTCCTGTGGGCCTGCTTCCGTGATGTTTTCCATTACATCTCTTACCACCTGGCTGATATTGCCAACTGCGCACGCGATGTGGACTTCGCCATTCGCTGGGGCTTTGGCTGGTCAGTCGGCCCGTTTGAAACCTGGCAAGCTGCCGGTTGGCAGCAGGTAGCACAGTGGATTGACGAAGACATCAAGGCCGGCAAAGCCTTGTCCGGTGCTGCATTGCCTGCCTGGGCATTGCAGGCTGACCGTGCCGGCGTGCATTTTGCTGATGGCTCCTACAATGCGGCGGGTCAGAACCTGGTAGGCCGCTCCACGCTGGACGTATACCAACGCCAGTTGGCACCGGCGCGTGTGCTGGGTGAAGCGGCTGCTCCGCTGGGTGAAACCGTATTCGAAAACGATGGCGTACGTGCCTTTACCACGGGCGATGACATCCTGGTGGTGTCGTTCAAGTCCAAGGCACATGCCATTGGCCCGGATGTCATCACCGGTTTGAACACCGCACTGGATATTGCAGAGCAACGCTTCAAGGGCTTGGTGATCTGGCAAACCGAAGAGCCTTTCTCGGTTGGTGCCGACTTGCAATCCATGCTGCCTGCCTTCATGACTGGCGACTGGGCTGCCATTGACGCTACCGTGCGCCGCTTCCAGGAAACCTCCATGCGCCTGCGTTACAGCCAGGTGCCTACCGTGGCGGCAACCCAGGGTTATGTATTCGGCGGCGGTTGCGAATTCGCCATGCACTGCGACAAAACCGTCGCAGCATTGGAGTCCTACGTTGGTCTGGTAGAAGTGGGTGTTGGCCTGTTGCCGGGCGGTGGCGGTTGCAAGGAATTCGCCCTGCGTGCCGCACAGGAAGCCAAGGGTGATGTTTTGGCCGCACTGAAGGATTACTTCATGGCGATTGCTACTGCCAAAGTGGCCACCAGCGGTCAGGAAGCGCAGGAAATCGGCTTCTTCCGCAAGGGCGATCCGGTGGTATTCAATGCTTACGAACTGCTGTATGTCGCCAAGCAGCAAGCGCTGGCCATGGCTGAATCCGGCTATCGTCCACCACTGAAGGTAAAGGGTTTCCCGGTGGCTGGCCGCTCTGGTGCCGCTTCCATCAAGGGCTCGCTGATCAATATGCTGGAAGGCAATTTCATCTCCCAGCATGACTTCTTCATTGCTTCGCAAATCGCCGATGTCATGACCGGTGGTGATGTTGAGGCCGGTACGCTGGTGAACGAGCAGTGGATTCTGGATCTGGAACGCAAGGCCTTCATGACCCTGCTGCAAAATTCCAAAACCCAGGATCGCATTGCCAACATGCTCACCACCGGCAAACCGCTGCGCAACTAATACGAACAATGCATCAGACCGACGGCCGCGAGGGGCGGAGCCGTCGGCTGCAAGGAGATTGAAAAATGGTCAAGCAAGTACAGGAAGCTTATATCGTCGCTGCCACCCGTACCCCGGTGGGCAAGGCACCGCGTGGCATGATGCGTCATGTGCGTCCGGATGACATGCTGGCGCATGTGATTACCGGCGCGCTGGCCCAGGTGCCGACGCTCGATCCGAAACTGATTTCCGACTGCGTGGTGGGTTGTGCCTTTCCGGAAGCGGAGCAGGGCCTGAACATGGCACGTATCGGTGTGTTGCTGGCGGGGCTGCCCAATACCGTTGGCGGTATCACCATCAACCGTTACTGCTCGTCCGGTATCAATGCGGTACAGATGGCGGCTGACCGCATTCGCCTGGGTGAGGCCGACGTGGTGATTGCCGCGGGTGCCGAGTCCATGTCGCTGGTGCCGATGATGGGTAACAAGGTGTCGCTGAACCCGGAAATTTTTGCCAAGGATGAAAACTATGCCATCGCTTACGGCATGGGCCTGACGGCAGAAAAAGTAGCCCAGCAGTGGGGTGTGTCGCGTGAAGACCAGGACGCTTTTGCCGTCGAGTCGCATCGTCGTGCTATTGCCGCTATTGATTCCGGTGCCTTCAAGAGCGAAATCACCCCGCTGGAGGTGACTTATCGCACCCCGAATCTGGAAACCGGTGAAGTCATCAGCAAGACCAAGCTGCTGGATACCGACGAAGGTCCGCGTCGCGAGACCACGCTGGAAGGCCTGGCCAAGCTGAAAACGGTATTTGATGCCAAGGGCTCGGTGACCGCCGGTAACTCTTCGCAAATGTCCGACGGTGCCGGCGCGGTGATTCTGGTGTCCGAGCGTGTGCTGAAAGAGTTCAACCTGGTGCCGCTGGCACGCTATGTCACCTTTGCCGTGAAGGGTGTGCCACCGGAAATCATGGGGATCGGCCCGAAAGAAGCCATCCCGGCTGCCTGCCAGCAAGCAGGTATCACACAGGATGATCTGAAGTGGATCGAGCTGAACGAGGCTTTTGCTGCGCAAGCATTGGCCGTGACGCGTGATCTGGCGCTGGATACCAGCAAGATCAACCCGCATGGTGGTGCCATTGCGCTGGGTCACCCACTGGGTGCTACCGGGGCGATTCGTACTGCCACGCTGGTGCATGGCATGCGTAATGCCGGCCAGCAGGGCTATGGCATGGTCACCATGTGTATCGGTACCGGCATGGGTGCGGCAGGCATTATTGAAGTGTTGTAAACAACTACCGCAGCATGAAAAACGCCCGTTTGACGGGCGTTTTTTGTTTCTGCATTCGATTTCGGTTGAGTTGCTCAGTCCACTTTTGACAAGGTGTCAAAATCACTGTTGCTGCAGTCTTCGAATTCTTGCTGCGGCGTTTTCAGGCGAATCAGGTAAGACTTGCCCTGTGCCGTGAGAATCTGCTCCCGGCCCGGTTCGGCCAGTGGCTTGGGCATCAGGAACCAGCGTTGACCCTTGCGTGAATTCGGCTGGGTAATATAGATGGCGGTGGTGGGCTGATCACGATTACCACCGGGCTCGCTCAGGGAGACGCCTACCGGGTTTTGCCCCATTATTTCAATTCCCACCCGCGTGCCATTCTGCTGCCGCAAGATGCGGCGGATGGCACCCAGCAACAGGGGATGGCTCTCGGTCTTGACCAGCACGATACGACCGATCGCGAGCTGTTCGACACTTTTGCCAACAAAGGTCAACCCCATGCCGGTGCTGCTGATATCGTTGACCTTCCACTCCTGGATGGAATTGGCACTATTGTTTTCAATATCCTGAATCTTGACGGCAAAGGCGGCGCGTTCGAAGCCGATGGTGACTTGTGCAGCCGAGCTGTGCAGCGAACGCTCGGATTTGCGCAAGGATTTGCCGCCATCATCCGACCAGCGGATGGCCAGTTTTTCACACAGGGCCAGCCATTCTTCCCGTTCCAGTTTGGCATCCAGCGCGCGCAGGACGGGTGGCACCGAGCGGTCCAGATCAAACATCAGGTCGGCAAGCCGGCTGGTCAGATCGTTGGTGGACCAGTAACGCAGCCACTTGCCGGCCATGCCGCGCAAGATGGGTTGCGGATGCTCCGGCATGCTCAGATTGACGACAAAAACCGGCTCCTGGATGGGGGGCTGCTTTTCCAGATGAATACCCTGGCTAAGCGGCATCATCAGTTGGTCTACTGCAATGATTTCCCGGTGCAGCATATTGTCTGTTTGCGCCAGATACAGCATGCAGCCTTGCAGCAGTAGCTGTTCACAACTGACCTCAACCTTGGAGTCCGGATACAGCATCAAGGGCGTACGGGCAACGCCGCCTTCTTCCGCTTGCATGTAAAAGCGGAAGCCTTGTTGCCAGACTGACCCTTCCGGTTTCAGATAGCGCAGTGAATTCCACGCGATCAAGCGCATCTGGTGGTGCAGGCCACGTGCGGTGATCAGGCGGATATCCGCTTCCAGCGCGGTATTCGGGGCAGCCTGATACAGGCGCAGGCAAATCTGGTAGGCATTGGCCAGTTCATGCCAGAAAGCAAGAATGGTGGGCAGGTAGTTCTTGCTGCCCGGCGTGGCGGCAAGGAAGTCCTGGCATAGCTGGTGGTGAATGTTGTGGGCTTTGTCGTCCACATAAACCAGGGTCTTGATACGCTCCTTCAACGGGGTATCGGTGTCCGCGTTGATTTTGGAGATGGCCTTGATGATTTCAACCAGGGCGGTAAAGTATTCTGTCTGCGGCAGGTCCCTCACCAGCATGGTAGCGGATTGCGCAATACCTGTTGCCAGAGAGTTTTTTGTGAGCAGGGAACTGACCAGAGATTTAAAATCGAACATTGTGCCTTAGCTTTGTTGGGCTCTATGTTTTATCGAATGTATGTCACTATATCTTACGTCACCGGATGCGTGGGTGAAATAGCAAATTTTCCTTTTTTACCGAATATGCATGTTTGTCTGAAAAGATTTGTCCACTTTCTGAGCCGAATCATACTTGCCGCGCTGTGCATGCTGCATGTTCCACCCGCTCTGGCCTTTGAATTGGCGCCGGATGAAGGCGTGGGCGTGGTGCTTGGCGGCGGAGGCGCGCGTGGCTTTGCTCATCTTGGTGTATTGCGAGAGTTGCAGCGCCTGCATGTTCCCATTCGCTGCATTGCTGGCACAAGTGCGGGGGCCCTGATTGGTGGGATGTATGCCAATGGGCTGGATTTGGGTCAGATGGCCACGGATTTCAATAATGCCAACTGGGATCAGATGCTGTCCGGCCGGCTGCCGCGCACTGAAATTCCTTACGACAAGAAGCGCGACGACTACAAAAACTATCTGGATATCACTTTCGGCCTGCAAGGAGGGCAGTTGCGCGTGCCGCGTAGCGCCATCAACTCGCAGGAAATCGAAATGTTCATCCGCAAGCTGACGCGCGATCGTCAGCTGGATTCCTTCGATCACTTACCGATTCCGTTTCGTGCGGTTGCCACTGATCTGGCCAATGGCGAGGCCGTGGTTTTTGACAAAGGCCCGCTGGCGGAGGCCTTGCGGGCCAGCATGGCTGTGCCAGGACTGTTTGACCTGGTGGAAACCAATGGTCGTCTGCTGGTGGATGGCGGGCTGGCGCGCAATCTTCCCATCCAGGATGCCCGTCAATGCGCGAGGAATCTGATTGTGGTGGATGTGGGCACCCCGCCGCTCACCAAGGATCAGATCAACAGCCTGTTCGATGTGGTGGCGCAAACCAGCAATCTGATGGTGAGCCGCAACGTCAAGGAGCAAATGGCTTTGCTCAAGCCGGGGGATGTGCTGATTCGTCCAGACCTGGATGGTTTCAGTGCCGCTTCGTTTGGTGATAACCAGGCCATCATCAAGCGTGGTAGCGAAGCGGCGAGTGCACAGGCCGCCCAGCTGAGCCAGTTTGCCATCAGCGCCGAGCGCTATGCGGCCTGGCGTCAGCGTTTGCAGTTGCCGGAGCATCCACGCGTGGATGTTGTCCAGGTGAAATCCGATAGCCACTTTGTTAATACCGAGGGTCTGGCCAACAGCATTGCCAACTTCAAGGACGGAGAGGCTGTGGATGATATTCGCCAGAAATTGCGTAATGTGTTTGCCTCGGGTGACTACGATCAGCTCAGTTATGCCATTGATGACAGGAATGGCCGCCATGTGATGACGGTCATGCCGCTGGAGAAGAGTATCGGGCCGAATGCCGTTCACTTCGGGCTCAGCCTCAACAGCTCTACACCCGGTGATTCCAGTTTCACTTTCCTGGCCGCGCATCAGCGCAACTGGCTGAACGCTGCGGGTGGTTCATGGCGTAATGAAATGGCTATTGGCAAGGACAAGCTGTTCAAGACCGAGCTGTATCAGCCCTGGTCTTATGACAGCCCCTTGTTTGCTGCGGCTTCCGTCAGTTATCACGTGCAGCCATTGTCTTTTTATGATGACAGCCACATCAAATATGCCGAAATCAGCAATGATGTCACATCGATCAATGCTGATATCGGCTCGGTGCTTGGCCGTTTTGGCGAGCTGAGGGTAGGCTTGTTTGATTCGAGAGTGGAAAGTTATCTGTCGCAGGGGCAGTTTCCCTTGCTGTCATCCACCGTCTACCACAGCTATGCTGGTATCCGCAGCCGCTTTGTCATCGACCAGTTTGATAATCCGCGGTGGCCCCGTTCCGGCTATTTCATGAGTACGGTCTTTACCTCTTCCTTGCCCGCACTTGGCAGCTACACGGCCAGCCGCGATTACGATGCAGTGGTGGAGGGTGTCAAAACCTTTGGTGACATTACCTTCCGTCTGACTGGCAAGGCGCGAGGCATTGTCAATCGCAAGCAGGATGACTACCGTCTGGAGTCCCTGGGTGGTTTTCTGAACCTGACCGGTTATCAGGCTGGTGAATTGCTGGGTGAAAAGGTGTCGCTATCCCGCCTGATGGTTTACTGGCGTGCTTCATCCTTGCCCTCGGTATTGGGAAGCGGCTTGTATGCCGGGATGTCTGCCGAAGTCGGGAGGGTATGGGGGAATCCGTTCAATGGCAGCAATACTCCATGGATACCTGCAGGGTCTGTGTTCCTGGCGGCAGATACCATACTGGGGCCATTCTTTCTGGGTGTAGGCAATGCCCGTAACGGCAAGTTAAGCGGTTATCTCTACCTGGGTGCGGATTATTGATGTTGTCCAAAGCAAAAACGGCCACTGTAATAGTGGCCGTTTTGCTGTCCTGGTGAAGACCGGTTTATGAACGGGCTTACGCTGTGGCAGGGAAAAACAAGTCGGACAAGGCCGCACCGGGGTCATCCTGGCGCATGAAGGCTTCGCCAACCAGGAAGCTATGCACCTGATGGCTGCGCATCAGCCTGACATCGTCCTGGGTCAGGATGCCACTTTCGGTAACAGCAATGCGCCCGTTGCTGATTTCGGGCAGCAGCTTCAGCGTGGTGGTCAGGCTCACTTCGAAGGTGCGCAGATTGCGGTTATTCACCCCGATCAGCTCGGTTTTCAGTTGCAAGGCCTGTTCCAGCTCGTCCTCGTTGTGAACCTCAACCAGCACAGCCATGCCCAGTTCGCGTGACAGGGCTTCGAAATCGCGCATCTGCGCCAACGGCAGGGCGGCGGCAATCAGCAAGATGCAGTCGGCACCCATGGCACGTGCTTCATACAGCTGGTATTCGTCCACCATGAAGTCCTTGCGCAGCACCGGCAAATGGCAGGCGGCGCGGGCGGCTTCCAGGTAACTGGCATCACCCTGGAAATACTGTTTGTCAGTCAGTACGGACAGGCATGCAGCACCAGCGGTGGCATAGCTCCTGGCAATGGCCGGCGGGTCGAAATCGGCGCGGATGATGCCCTTGCTGGGGCTGGCTTTCTTGATTTCAGCAATGACTGCCGGCTGGCCCAATACATGCTTGGCACGCATGGCGGCAACAAAGTCACGCTTGTCGGTGCTGCGTGCTTCGGCAGCCTCGCGTACCGCACTTAGCGGGCGCTGCTGCAGGGCGGCAGAGACTTCCTGATGTTTGGTGGCAACAATGGTATTGAGGATGTCTGACATTCTGTAAGCCTGTGATGATGCGTTCAGCCAAAACGGACATCATGCAGAACTGTGCGGGCTTTGGCAATGCGCGCTCGGCTGGTGAGCAGGCAAGGCTTTGGTTTCAAACCTGCAGATGGGGTTTGAAGAAGTCCAGAATGCGCTGTGGCAGCCAGTTGATGTGACCGGGAAAACGACCGCTGACAAAGCCGACATGGCCGCCGTCTGCGGGGAACTCCAATTGCACCGCCGGGCTGGCTTCGTGCGGGGCGGGCAGGGCGCTTGCCGGCAGGAAGGGGTCATTCCTGGCATTCAGAATCAGGGTAGGGCAGCTGATCAACTGCAAGCGTGACTTGCTGCTGGCGCTGGTCCAGTAGTTCAGTGCGGTACCGTAGCCGTGTAGCGGGGCGGTGACCAGGTCGTCAAACTCGATGAAGGTACGCGCCTTGCGCAGTTTCTTGCCATCAAACAGGCCGGGATGACGTTGCAAGGTGGCCAGGGCCTTGGGTTTGAGCGTGTTCATGAACATGCGGGTATACAGCAATCGACCCAGGCCTCGGTCCAGCCGGGTGCTGGCCGCCACCAGATCCAGCGGGGCAGAAATGGCTGCCGCCGCACGGGGGATAGCCTGTTCACCCTCGCAGGCCAGATAGTTCAGCAGCATGCTGCCGCCCAGCGAAACGGCAGCAACAGCCATGACAGGGTGACGGATGGCCAGCTGTTGCAGGATCCAGCGGATTTCATCTGCATCACCAGCGTGGTAAGCGCGTGGCAAAGGGTTGTCGATGCCGCCGCAGCCGCGAAAGTGCGGAACCACGCCGTGCCAGCCTAGCCCGGTCAGTGCGTGCATCAGGGCGCGGGCATAGTGGCTGTCGCTACTGCCTTCCAGCCCGTGAAACAGTACCACCAGCGGGCTGCCTGGCTTGCCGTCGACAAAATCCAGCACGATGCTGCCGCCATCCGGGGTGGGCCACTGTTCACGCCGATAGTGGGGGCGAGGGGTGCGAATCATCAGGGCGGGCCAGATGGTTTGGCTATGTCCTTCTGGCAGCCAGGGTGGTGCGGTGTAGCGCATCAGGCACTGGGAGGCTTCTGGGCCGATTTGGGCCGGAATGCCTTGATGACCTCTGGACGGGTTTCGATATACGGTCCGCCAAGCAGGTCTATGCAGTAGGGAACGGCGGCAAAGATGCCTGGGACGATGGATTCGCCCTGTTCGTTCTTCAGGCCTTCCAGTGTTTCCTTGATGGCCTTGGGCTGGCCGGGCAAGTTGAGGATCAGCGAACTCTTGCGGATGACGCCAAGCTGGCGGGACAGAATGGCGGTGGGAACAAAGCGCAGGCTGATCTGGCGCATTTGTTCGCCAAAACCCGGCATTTCGCGATCTGCCACCGCCAGGGTGGCGTCCGGTGTGACATCTCGCGGAGCAGGACCAGTACCGCCGGTGGTCAGCACCAGATGGCAGCCTTCCTCATCCACCAGTTGACGCAGGGTGGTTTCGATCACCGCCTGTTCATCGGCAATCAGGCGGGTCTCTGTGGCAAAAGGGTTGCTCAAGGCGCTGGCCAGCCAGTCTTGCAAGGCGGGAATGCCCTGATCCTGATATACGCCGCTGCTGGCGCGATCCGAAACCGATACCAGTCCGATCTTCAGCATTATTCTTCTTCTCCTTCGGCATCGTCGGCATCAGCACCAGCAGATTGTTGACGCGGCTTGCCCGGTTCCGGAATGGCTTGCTTGATCAGCTGGAACAGCAGTCGGAAGGATTTCGGCGGCTTGCTTTCAGCCTGTTCCTTGCGTGCATTGCGAATCAGGGTGCGCAGCTGCTGTGCATCCACGCCGGGGAATTCGTTGATGAAGGTGGCGGACATTTTATTGTCGCTCATCAGGCGTTCGCGCCAGCGTTCCAGCAAATGCTGCCAGGCAATGTGTTCGGCCGACTCGCCCTTGATGACCAGCAGGTACTGGCGAATGGGTTCCGGGTCGATGTCTCGCATCAGCTTGCCGATGTATTGCAGCTGACGGCGCAGTGCGCCGTGGGCGGTGAAGCGTTTGTAGTCCAGAATGGCAGTGAGCAAATCCTCCGGCAGCTGCATTTTCTTCAGCGTATCCTTGGAGAGTTCGACCAGCTCCTTGCCCAGGTCTTGCAGCGCATCCATGTCGCGTTTGCGCTGGGATTTGCTGACCATGCCATCGGGCAGGTTGTCGTTCTGGTAATCAGTCATCGTTCAACAGTCTCTACGGTTTTCAAGGCTGGTATGATACCGGAAAAGGCGGGTCGATTCCCGCGCAAACTCGCATGGCGTGTTGCTGTCACGGCAATAATGCGTCATCGGCAAAGCAACATTCATCATGGTAGATAAAACATTGGCAGACAACACTTTCAGTTTCAGTAAGGACGTATTGCAGGACATCGCCAGTCGGGTACTGGACCTGGCGCGTCAGCAAGGGGCGACGGCTGCCGAGACCGATGTGTCGGAAGGCTTGGGCCAGACGGTAAGCGTGCGCCTGGGTGAAGTGGAAACCATTGAATACAATCAGGACAAGGGTGTTTCTGTCACTGTTTATCTGGGACAGAAAAAGGGCCACGCCAGTACCTCTGATTTTTCAGACCAGGCCCTGCAGGATACGGTGAAAGCTGCGCTGGATATTGCCCGGTTTACCGCGGAAGATGCCTGTGCCGGTCTGGCGGATCGCCAATTGCTGGCAACGGATTTTCCGGATCTGGACCTCTTCCATCCTTGGCAGCTGTCGGTGGAGCAGGCCATTGATCTTGCACGCCACTGCGAAGATGCCGCACGCGGGGTGGATGCGCGGATCAGCAATTCCGAAGGGGCTTCAGTATCGGCGCAGGCCAGTCACTTCATCTACGCCAACAGCAATGGTTTCATGGCGGGCTACCCTGGCAGCCGTCACAGCATCTCCGCTGCGGTGGTGGCGGAGGAGGCCGGATCCATGCAACGGGATTACTGGTATTCGGCCGCTCGTCACCCGGATGATCTGGATGACCCGATCAAGGTAGGCCGGACGGCGGGCGAACGCGCCGTACGTCGCTTGTCGGCACGCCGCGTAAAGACAGGTCAGTACCCGGTGCTGTTTGAAGCGCCGGTTGCGGCGTCGTTGATCGGTCATCTGGTTTCCGCCATTAGTGGTGGCAATCTGTATCGTAAATCGTCTTTTCTGCTGGATGCCTTGGGGCAGCAGGTGTTTCACCCCAACATCATCATTGATGAAGACCCGTTTGTACTGCGTGGCATGTCCAGCGGCGCGTTTGACAGCGAAGGGGTGGAGACCTCGGCGCGACGCCTGATTGATCAGGGTGTGTTGCAGGGTTACATGCTGGCCAGCTATTCCGCTCGCAAGCTGGGCATGCAATCAACCGGCAATGCCGGTGGACCGCATAATCTGCTGGTGCATACCACCGGTGAAAGCTTTGCCGAGCTGTTGCAGCAGGTGGGCACCGGCTTGCTGGTAACCGAATTGCTTGGACATGGCATCAATACCGTTACTGGTGATTACTCACGTGGAGCCGCCGGTTTCTGGGTGGAAAACGGGGTGATTGCTTACCCGGTAGAAGAAATCACCATCGCCGGCAATTTGCGCGACATGTTCAGTCGCATGGTGGCCGTGGGCACGGACACTCTGTCGCGTGGTGGCAAGGTAATGGGTTCGGTGCTGATCGAGTCCATGATGGTAGCTGGCGAGGATTAAGCTGTCCTCAAGCGTTTGCTGCCTTGCTGCAAGGCGGGCAGGGTGGCAAACCGGCTACCCTTCATTGTTCTGTCAGGCATTTCCGTTCTTGCCAAAGTGGCTGGTGGGCAGCTATTCCTGAATGGATGAAAAAGCATCCGTAGCGAGGTGCAAGATGGCGGGGAAATGCAATATCGGCCTGGTGCTGTCGGGAGGCGGTGCCAGAGCGGCCTATCAGGCCGGCGTGCTGCTGGCCATTTCGCGCATGTTGCCCGATCCGGATGTGAATCCTTTCCCCATCATCTGTGGTACATCAGCAGGGGCAATCAATGCGGTGGCGGTGGCCTCCGGTGCTGCCAATTACCGGCAAGCAGTGCACTACCTTGCGCAGATGTGGAAGAGCCTGCACATCCATGATGTTTACGATGCCAGCCTTTCTTATTTCATCAAAACCTTTTTCCACTTTGGCATTTCCATTGCCACTGGTGGCCATGGCTGGCATAACCCGAAAAGCTTTCTGGATAACTCGCCGTTACGTGAATTCCTGGGTAAAGCCATGCCATTTGATGGCATCGAGCACTCGCTGCAGCAAGGGGCATTGCAGGCTTTGGCACTGACGGCATCCTGTTTTACCACCGGGATGTCGGTGACGTTTTTTCAGGGGCAGCCACAGATAGATGAGTGGAATCGCCATCAGCGCATGGGGTTGCGGGAAAAAATCGGCCTGGATCACCTGATGGCGACTTCGGCCATTCCGCTGATTTTTCCTTCCACCCAGATTGGCAAACTGCATTATTGCGATGGAGCCATCCGGCAGATGACTCCTTTGTCGCCAGCCTTGCATCTGGGCGCTGACAAATTGTTCATTGTCGGCCTCGCCAGTCAGCGGCCTCAGGCGGTAGAGCGTCGCTCTGCCGGCGTGGCGCCATCCCCTGCGCAGATTTTTGGCCATCTGCTCAATAGCGTGTTTGTTGACAGCATGTCCATGGACATGGAGCGGCTGCTGCGGGTGAATCACACGGTATCCCTGCTGCAAGGGCATGAGGAATTATGTGCTCAGACCAGCCTCAAGCAGGTGGATATTTTCATGCTCAGTCCCAGTCAGTCACTGGAGAGCATTGCCTACCGGTACGCCCATGAATTTCCTCCTGTACTGCGCTTTCTGATGAAAGGTGCAGGTGGAACCAAGCAGCGCGGCATGACATTGGCCACTTATTTGCTGTTTGAACCGGGTTATTGTCGCGCGCTGATTGCACTCGGTTACAAGGATGCGCTGGCGCAGAAAGATGCGATCAGACAATTTCTGGAACTTTGAATCAGGACTAAAATCCTAGATGTTCCATTTTCAAGCCCAATACAAAGACAAGGGGAAGTTGTGAGTATTCGATTATCACGCAGACAGGGGTTTTTTCTGGTAACAGTCGGCTGTGCCGCGGCAATGGCTTTTGCGCTTTATTCGCAATATGTTTTGCATCTGGAGCCCTGCCCCTTGTGCATTTTCCAGCGGGTCGGGGTGATCTCGGTCGGTATTATTGCCTTGCTGGCTGCCCTGCATAACCCTGGACGCACCGGTTATAGGGTATGGGGTGTATTGGGCGTGCTGGCAGCAATGGCTGGTGGCGCGGTGTCTTTGCGTCAGTTGTGGTTGCAAAGCCTGCCTGAGGACATGGTTCCTGCTTGCGGGCCTGGCCTGGATTACCTGATGGAAACCTCACCGATGTGGGATGTGCTGTCCAAGGTATTCAAAGGCAGTGGTGAGTGTGCCAAGGTTGACTGGACCTTCCTGGGGCAGGCAATGCCGTTCTGGGTGGCGGTATTCTTTGTTGGCGTGATTGTGCTGCAACTGTGGTTGGCGTTTCGTAAATCCTGAAGCAAACAACTGATCAAGCCGGTATTTCGCATGCAGCGAAATACCGGTTTTTATGGCGGAGGGGATGAGTTAAATGCAAAAAAGCAGCCGATGGCTGCTTTTTGATTATTGGCGGAGTGGACGGGACTCGAACCCGCGACCCCCGGCGTGACAGGCCGGTATTCTAACCAACTGAACTACCACTCCAAACCTGGTGGGCGTTGACGGAGTCGAACCGCCGACATTCTGCTTGTAAGGCAGACGCTCTACCAACTGAGCTAAACGCCCGAAAAGGGTTACTGCTTTGTAAACTGTTGGCGGAGTGGACGGGACTCGAACCCGCGACCCCCGGCGTGACAGGCCGGTATTCTAACCAACTGAACTACCACTCCAACCTTGGTGGGCGTTGACGGAGTCGAACCGCCGACATTCTGCTTGTAAGGCAGACGCTCTACCAACTGAGCTAAACGCCCTGAAATCTTTTCGCTGTCTGCGTTTGCGTCTCAGCGAGGAGGCGAATTAAAGCACAGGCTAAAACTCCGCGCAAGAGGTTGGTTTCACTTTTTTGCGTAATAGCCGGAATAAACGGATCGACTCCTTATGCCGACTGAATTTTGTCAGACAGGGGCGTGACGGATTCTTTTGCTGTCATGTATGATTGCCCGATTCGCTTAATCGGATGATGTGCATAATGAAGCCGACCTTTCTCGATTTTGAGCAGCCTATCGCCGAGCTCGAGAACAAGATAGAAGAGCTGCGATTCGTACAGGATGATTCCGTACTGGATATCTCTGAAGAGATCGCACGCCTGCAAAAGAAGAGTCTGGAACTGACCAAGACTCTATATGCCAAACTGTCCCCCTCGCAGATCTCGCAGGTGGCGCGCCACCCGCAGCGCCCGTATACGCTGGATTACCTGCGCAGCATCTTCACCGACTTTGAAGAGCTGCATGGTGATCGCGCGTTTGCTGATGATCCGGCAATCGTGGGTGGCCTGGCCCGCTTCAATGGCCAGCCAGTCATGGTGATTGGTCATCAGAAGGGCCGCGATACCAAGGAAAAGATTTACCGTAATTTCGGCATGCCACGCCCGGAGGGGTATCGCAAGGCATTGCGCCTGATGAAGCTGGCGGAAAAATTTGGCATTCCCATCATCACCTTCATTGATACTCCGGGTGCTTACCCTGGTATTGGTGCGGAAGAGCGTGGTCAGTCCGAAGCGATTGGTCGCAACCTATACGAGATGACGCGCCTGCGTGTGCCCATCATCTGTACCGTTATCGGTGAGGGTGGCTCCGGTGGTGCGCTGGCCATTGCGGTGGGTGATCAGGTGAATATGCTGCAATACTCAACTTATTCCGTGATTTCGCCCGAAGGCTGTGCTTCCATTCTGTGGAAAACGGCTGAGCGTGCATCGGAAGCAGCTGAAGCGCTGGGTATTACTGCCAACCGTCTCAAAACACTGGGGCTGATTGATCGCGTCATCAATGAGCCAGCGGGTGGAGCTCATCGGGATCATGCGCAAATGATGAATGCCATGAAGCGCGTCATTCAGGAGCAACTGAAAGACTTTGCCAATCGGCCGATTGATGCCCTGCTCAAAGAGCGCTTTGATCGTTTGATGAGTTATGGACGCTTCAAGGAAGATGCAGCCTGATCTGCTTGAACATGTATTAGCCAACTGGCCGGACGAATTGTCCGGCCTTTGTGCTTTTGAGCTTGGCCTCAGCGGTGGGCTGGACTCCATGGTGTTGCTCTCGCTGCTTGCGCGTGCCCGAGCACATCGTCCAGGCCTGCAGGTGTCTGCGGTGCATGTTCATCACGGCCTAAACCCGGCTGCAGAAGCCTGGGTGCAACACTGTCAGCAGGTTTGCGCCCAGTGGGGCATTCCACTACGCGTTGTTCGTGTGCTGGTTGATCGCAACGCCCAGCAAGGAATCGAGGCCTGTGCCCGACAATTGCGCTACGAGGCCTATCAGCAAACAAAGGCTGATGCGGTGGTGCTGGCGCAGCATCTTGATGATCAGGCCGAGACCGTTCTCCTGCAGCTGTTGCGCGGAGGTGGAGTAAAAGCCTTGGCTGGCATGCCACAATTGCGGCAGTTGGCAGACAAGCCGCTGTGGCGCCCTTTATTGCAATTCACCCGCCAGCAACTGGAGCAATACGCCAGTGAGCATGCGCTGGCCTGGGTGGAGGATGATAGCAACGACGATTTGAGTTATCGGCGCAATATGCTTCGTCATTGCATCATGCCCTTGCTGCAGCAGCATGTTCCCGCTTATCGGCGCCAGATCGCTCGTTCCGCCTGGCATATGGCGCAGGCTTCCCAATTGCTGGATGAGGTGGTGGCTGGCGATTTGTCTGCCTGCCTGACGGCAGATGGCCTGTCTGTGGCGTCGCTACTTGCATTGTCCGAGGTTCGGCAGGGCTTTGTCATGCTGGCCTGGTTGCAGGAGATGGGTTTGCAAGGCGTTGCCCCGAATCGACTGCAAGAGTTTCTGCGGCAACTGCGCGACGCGGGTGCTGAAGCACATCCTTCTTTGCAATTGGATGGAAGGGTGTTGTTACGCTATCGGCAGTCTCTCTATGTGGTGACCCAGCTCAAAAATGTGCCTGATAGCCCGATCAGGCTGGATGCAGTCTCGCTGGAAAATACCGTTTGCTCACCTGACTGGGCCGGGGGCTTGCGGTGGAAGGGTGGCGGGGGCTTGTCAATGGATGTCATTGCCGACGGTTTGGTACTGCAACCGCGTCTGGGTGGAGAGTTGCTGATGCAGCCATATGGCCGCAAGGAAGTGCGCAAGCTGTTGCAGGAGGCGGGAATGCCCCCGGTTTTGCGCAAGCAATGGCCGCTACTTTATTCTGCTGAAGGCAGGCTGCTGGCAGTGCCTGGTGTCGCGGTAGCAAGTGATTGTTTTGATCCCGGCGGCTTTTGGCCCGAATGGGTGCCAGAAATGAAAAAAGCGCCTTGAGTAAGGCGCTTTTTCTTATGCAGCTTATGATTAATCCCGGTCGCCGCTGAAAGCCAGCAACAATTGCAGCAGGCTGGTAAAGAGATTGTAAATGCTGATGTAAATGGACAGGGCGGCCGAGACATAGCTGGACTCACCGCCATCCACCACCACTTTGACTTGCCACAGGATCATCAGCGAGCTGAACAAGGCAAAGGCTGCAGCAATGGCCAGTTGTACGCCGGGCATTTGCAGGAAGAGGTTGGCAACAACAGCCACCATCAGCACGATGGCTCCTACGGTCAGGAAATTGCCCAGTGCGGACAAATCACGTTTGGTCGTGCTGGCAATGCCTGCCATCACGATGAAAACCAGAGCAGTTGCCGCACCGGCTGTCATGATGAGCTGGCCACCATTGCTGAAGCGCAAGGCAAATTGCAGCAAAGGCCCCAGCAGCAGGCCCATCATGAAGGTAAAGCCCAGCATCAGGAACACGCCCAGCGAATTATTGCGGTTTTTCTCGATGGCAAAAACCAGGCCATAAAATACTGCCATGATGGCCAGCATGCCCATGATGGGGCTGGTAGCCATGAAGGCAAAGTTCAGGTGGGTGCCAATCAGTGCACCCATGACCGTGGGGATCATCGAAAGACCAAGCAAGCCATAGGTGTTGCGCAGAATCTTGTTTCGCGACAGGTCGGCGGTGCTGGTTTGGTAGGTATTGTGCAGATCTGGTTGCATGCTGCGCTCCCTTTGTGTGTTTATACTGCGTCAGTGTGTGCTCAAGGCGATGTGCCTGCATTCTGACACGAAACCGTGTGTTTGGTTCATTCCGGATGGCTTGAAAGATAGGCTGTCCTGCGGTATAGTTCGGCCTCCTTTCGGGTGGCAATATCCTTGTTACCCAATTGTGCGAGCGTGGCGGAATTGGTAGACGCACTGGATTTAGGTTCCAGCGCCGCAAGGCGTGAGAGTTCGAGTCTCTCCGCTCGCACCATCGGTTAATTTTAGTATTTCTCTTCAGTCCCCCGTTTTTCTCTATATCCCGCCAGTTATAGCTTTCCAGCTACCTGTCCTAAAAGACACTACGCTGTTATTCCCTTTTGCACGACCATTTCCGCGTTCTCTTTGTCCCACACTTGTCCCATGGAGTGTCCCGGAAAATGGCTACATTCGAGCGTAGGGAAGGTACCTGGCGCGTGAAGGTGCGCAAGTCAGGTGTATCACGTTCTGCAACGTTTCGCACCAAGGCAGAAGCAGTGGCCTGGTCGGTCAAGGTTGAGGCTGAAATCCAGGCCATGAAAAGTGGCCTGATTCCTAATAAATCATTTGGTGATGTATTACAGCGTTATTCACGTGAAATTTCCCCGCTTAAACGGGGCTGTCGCTGGGAGCAGCTGCGGATTGATTTGTTTCTGCGGGAATATCCAAAACTGTGTTTAACAAAACTGCAGTTTCTCGGGCCGGATGTATTTGCTGCCTGGCGGGATGAGCGTTTGAAGTCGGTATCCGCACTGAGTGTGCGACGGGAGTGGGCGATATTGCAGCATGCCTGCAATGTGGCGGTGAAGGAGTGGCGCTGGCTGCCGGTAAATCCCATGTCGACGGTGAAGGCCCCCGCAGCGGGGGCAGCACGTACGCGTCGGCCGACTGCGCAGGAGACGGAGCGTCTGCTACTGGCCTGCGGTTATGGCCACGATGTTCCGCCGGTGTCGGCCTTGGCCCGGGTTGGGGCTGCCTGGCTGTTTGCCATTGAAACGGGCATGCGTGCTTCGGAGTTATGTGGGCTGACGCTTGAGACGGTCGATCTGGATCAACGCCTGGCAAGCTTGCTGATGACCAAGAACGGCCATCCCAGGGTAGTGCCCTTGTCGGTTGAGGCGGTGAGGATTTTGCAGCAGGTGGGGGCGGTGACTGGCGGAGTGGGGGGCTATTTCAATTTGCGACCTGCTTCGCTGGATGCCTTGTTCCGCAAGGCGAAGGCAATGGCTTTGATTGAGGACCTGCATTTTCACGATTCACGCCGGGAGGCGTTGACGCGCATGGCCAGCAAGCTGGATGTGATGACGCTTGCCAAGGTGAGCGGGCATAGGGATCTGCGTATCTTGCAGAATACCTACTATGCCCCGGATATGGCCGAAGTGGCGATGCGGCTGGATTAGCAGGCTGGCCTGCGGATTTTCCGGCTTTCTACCCAGCGGACTACTTCGCAGGCCTTGTAACGGCTATCGCGCCTAACCCCACTGCCTGCCGAGATGTTATAGACCGGTGGAAAGTGCGGGTCGGCCGAGATGCGTTCGGCAAATTGCCGTTTGGACACCCCCATATAGGCCGCGCATTGTGCTTCGTCCCATATCTGTTTGTCGAATGGAATGGCTTGCTGTGGTTTGTCGAGCTTTTCGACCAGCTGTTCCAGGACAGTGATCAGTTTCTCTTCATGCATGGTTTGTCCTTTCGCTTGCCTTGTCACGGTTATTACTGGTTCGTCGTTGCCGGTGAGGTGGTAACCGGGGTGCCGCAAAACGGGCAGTAGTGGCCGATCATGCTTTGGGTGACTTTCTTTTCCCGCTGTCGGCCTGCTTTGCTGGTGACGGTATGGGTGGCGATGACTTTCATGGCCGGGTACTCCTGCGGTGTTTCGCCCAGTACCAGAGCGTAGCCGGTAATTTCCAGCTGGTGGTTTTGGGTGTCAGGGTGCTGTTGCTTGAAGCGCTCCAGCAGCTTGGCTTCCAGATCGGTGCGGCAGGTGCAGGGCATGGTGGTTCTCCTGAGCTTCAGTTGCAGGTGCTGACGTGGGTCGTATTGGCCTGGCTGCGCTCCAGTTCCACCATATTGATGATGGCGTAGAGGCCTTTGCCAACGTTGAAGTACTTGTCCATGCGGAATTCCCAGATGCCGGTCTGGAAGTCTGCCGCGTAGCTGTTGCCGATCTGGGCCAGTGGCATGGCTTCCTTGGGCAGGGCCAGCAGGCTGCGGCAGGCGTTGCGGTGTTGGCAGGCATTATGGGGGCTGAGGATGCGTGCGATTTCTTCAGGCGGTGGCAGGCGACTGCTGAGGGCGGCTTGCCAGGCTTGTTTGGCGAGGCGCTCTTCCAGCCACGTCAGCTTGCGAGCTTTGCACCATTCGGCAAATCCGGCGAGATTATCCATTGCTGTTTTCCTTTAAGGTGAATGCCAGTACCCAAACCCAGGGGTTGGTATTCCAGCTGCCGTGGCCGTGGATTTTTGTCCATAACATCGAATACAGCTCTTCCGGGCAGTACCAACAGTCATTGCTGACAAGCTCGGGCTTACATCCCATCACGCCTTCGGCCAATGCATCGGCCTCGCTGATGTCCTGTAGGCGCTCTACGCGCACGCTGGTGATGTCCAGCAAGATGCGGCTGGCCCAATACGGCATGTAGATGGAAGGGCGCCAGTTGCCCTTTTGCGTGTCGTAATAGCGGAGGAAAGGGTCTGTTTCGCTGTCCGGGCCTTCGTAAGTAAAGCCATGCTTACCGCCTGCCCGGTAGCGAATTTCGTAGCCTCTGGAAATGCTGCCCTCGCCTGCAGCGCCCCACAACAGCTCCAGCCCCCAGGTTTCCTTCACCCAAAGCCGGTCGCCTGGTATTCCATATGGGCAGTTGCGTAATAACTGCTGCCATCCGGGCCTGTCGGCACTTTCACTCGGGGGCAGGTATTGGCCATTACGTAACTTCACCACGCGCCGGGTCTGGGTTTTGCTGCCATTCAGCAAGGCGCGGACCATTGGCGCGCTGAACAGGATGGGGCGTTCTTTCATGGTTTCACCTGCTCAGGGTCGAAGGGTTTGACGGTTTCCTTGAGGTACACCACCCCCAGCAACCGGCGCACCGGTTTGGGCATCGGTCGGCCGCTTTCGTAGCGGCTGCCGCCGGATTGGGTGACGTCGATGCGTTTCCAGAATTCGGCCTGGTTCATGCCCAGTTGGTGGCGCAGTTGGCGTGGGTCGACTGCAGGCAGTTTGGTGCTCATGGTTTTTCCTTTGTCTGATCAGAATGGCAGCCAGCCGTGGCGGCTGGCGTATTCGGCCAGTGCATCGAGCAGGGCCAGGGTGAGGGCGGCGAGGCTGCCGTAGAGCAGGCCTCGGCCAAGGATGTAGAGCAGGACGTCACGCAGCATCAGGCGGGCTCCGTGGCCGGGCGGGTGATGGCGCTGGTGCACAGGTATTGCACTGGGCCGTTGCGCACCAGGCAGATGTTGCGCGGGCCATATTGGTCGTCCTTGTACCAGGTGTGGATGTATTCGATCAGCGGCAGGTTTTGCTCCAGGGCGATTTGCAGGGCGTCCGGGTGAGTGTCAGGGCTGGCTTTGATGTTGATGTCCAGGCCACTGCGACTGGCCATCACGGTGACGCTGGCATCCAGGGCCATGGCGATGGCAGCAGTGTGCTGGATGACTTCGGGGGTGATCAGCGCAGCGGCCTGGCTGGTGGTGCTGATTTGCTGGTTCAGGTCGCTGTGCATCTGGTGTTGGAGTAGCAGGGTGTCCATGGTGTGCTCCTGTGTTATTCCACCCGGGTGGGGTGCGGGCAAAAAAAACCCTCGGTGGAGGGCGGGCGGTGTTGCGGTGTGACGTGCGGTCATCGGTAGCCGTCGGCGGTACGTTCCTTGAAGAACTGCCGGTCGTCGTAGTCATTCCGGCGGCGACGCAGTTCGCTGGCTTGTCTGATGGCCTCGGCCGGGAGTGTGGGTGGCGCCGTGGCGTAGAGCAGGGCTTCGCGGGCGTCGAGGATGGTGCGGCGCAGGTAGCGGGATGAGACGGGCTGGATGTTCATGCGTAGTGCCTCATGGTGTGGATGGGCTGGCCCCAGCGGTTCCAGCCTTCAAAGTGCAGCCGTTTGCCACGCTGACGCAGGTGCTGGGCGAGGGCTTCGCTGATGTGGCCGATGATCAGGTCGGTGTTGCGCCAGTTGATGTACATGCTTGCTCCTGGTGTGGGGGCGGGCCGTGCTGGGCTTTGCCGTTGAGATAGGCGACGCGCTCGGCGGCGGCGTGGCGGTTGCTGTGGTCGCTTTCGGGTATCCAGTTGCCCTTGGGGTCGTAAAAGCCGACGGTGAGCAGGCCGGGTTCGGTGCGGGTGTAGACGTACATGGGCGTTCTCCTTTGTTGCGCGCAGGGTTGCTGACGTGGGTGTGGCCACGGCAGTGCTTTGCGGTGTGGGTTACCGACCGTGCGGGTCGGGGCGCATTCGTGGGTTGTTAAAGATCACGTCAATCCATGAGTGAATAATACGAAAACGAATATTTTAAATGAATAGCACTTTGGGTCAGGTCGGCGGTAATAATGAAAAAGCCCGCATCAGCGGGCTTATTGGTCGGGAAGGATTTGGTCATCAGCGCTTGTCACAGCTCCATAACACTGGCTTGCTGCGATCTTCTTGCGGGCTCAGTACGCGAAGGCAGTTGGCGTAGGGGGGGGTGCCATCCATGGCCAGCAGGTTAATCGTCGGTTTGGGGCGGGTCTGGATCTGCATTTTGCAATCACGAGCGCTTTCCTGGTAGCGCATCTTGCTGGGGTTGCTGTCTTCATGATTGCGGACAGCTTGCCAGTACTGTCCCATCACTATGCCTGCACTGCGGCACTGATTCAGTGGGCCAAAGGGAAGGTCATCCAATGACTCGGCTTCTTCTTTGAGCTGATTGAAAAACGTATCCAGGCGCTTACGTTCTGCATAGTCCAGCATGGCACCCTGCCGCTCGATTTCAGCCAGTTGAGGAGCGATTTGTTCCAGCTTGGTGTTGAAGCGTCGGGCATGGCCAATCTTGCGATCGTAGAGGCGGATTTCCGCATTGTTATTGCCGATGATGGGGTATTTGCCATCCGGGGTGCGCGCCGGGTTACCTTCCAGCTGGTATTGCAGCGCGTCGGCCTGTGGCTTTTGTCCTGGTTGTAAAAAGCCGCAGTACAGTTTGGCGTTGTTATAGTCCGTGATATCTACCTTGGGGCTGTTCGAGTCCACGATTACCTTGTACCAGGCGCAGGCCTTCACCAGGTCGTAAGGGCTGCCGCCATCGCCGGTGGCATAGCCGTATGCCAGATTACGGCGTGACTGGTAGTCACCTTTTCTTGCTGCTGCGTCCAGTGCCTGGAGTTTTGCCTTGCCCGGTTCCTGGCGTTTCTGTTCGATGGCTTCGGCATCCGCACGGCTTTCCAGGGCGACCAGTGCAGGAACGTCTTTGAGATGGCTGTCATGGGGTAGGGCACAGAAGTCAGTGCAGCTGGATTTGATGATACGGATGCCCGGTTTGAGCCCTCCTCCAGCCTCAATCCAGCAGCGGTGCCCTGCGGCGGATGGCACCGGGAAATCGGATGGCAGTTTTTCCGGCACCTGGAATTCCAGCGTAATGGCTTTGTTCCAGCCAAAGTCGGGTGTAATGCCATGGGCGAGTCCGCCAGAGACACTGACGGATGGAATGCTGCTGGCTGCCACGACCAGTGGTTTGCATTCGGCTTCCACCACTTTTAGTGCCTGCTCTCCTTTTTCACCCATTTGTTTGAACGACGCATCCTTCTCGTAAGGCAGTGCTGTGCTGCCTTTACCGCAGGCAGTCAGCAGCAGGGTAGATAGCAGTAAAGTGAGGTAGGTATGGCGATCAAGCATGAGAGGAGTCCTTGCGAGTGGAAACGCATCGAATACCGCATGCTGATTGAAAACAAAACCGTTAAAAGTAACTGCTATTGGCATAAGTACCGCTTGATATTCCCTGCGGTGTTGAGTGTTTTGTAAAGTTGCGGCACATGGTGGACTGATCGAAGGACTAGGACGCATGTGGATACATTACATAGCCAACTCCACCATGCCGTAGCGGCGAAAAAGGTGACAGTAACCATGCTGGCAGTCCATTGCGGAGTAAGTCGTCAGGCTGTATATGGCTGGTTGCGTGGTGTGCAGCCCAAGCCGGACAAGGCCTGGCTACTCAGTGAAGTGCTCGCTGTATTGGGCAGTGATACAGAGCAAGAGGAGCGGGAGCGTCTATTGGCCGAGTTGCAGGCCGTAGGTGAGCAGCTGTCTACACGGTGGCTACGGATGCTGGTCAATATGGCTTCGGTACTGGAGAAGGGCTGACTTTACAGACTTTACATAGGTGCAAACACGCATGTTTTACGAAGCAACGAGCCCATATTCTGGTGTGGTCGTCTGTGAGGAGAGTCAGCATGCAGGATTGTCAGTTCAGGTCTGGAGACATCTCAGAGGATGTGGTTGCTCAGATCGCAATTGTCTTGTGTACTGATGGCAGGGTTGAAGTGCGGTGGGCGGGTGATATTTCCGCTTTGCTGTCGGGTACTTCACCGGAACAACTGAACATGGCCATGAAGACCATTATTGGTATGCAAGCAGAATGAAAAAAGCGGCTTACAAGCCGCTTTTTTTGTAGAGGAGGTCTGAAGCAATTTTGATGATCAACATCAGCTCTTCGGGGGTTCGCTTGCTAAGGTCTGCTTTGACCTCTCCCGCCTGCAGTGCTTTATATCCTTCTTCAGCACTCTTTGGGGCGGGGATAATTTTGCTGCTTGTAACGTCGATTGCACCAAAGTTGGCTGCGGGATTACCTGTCCCATTTGCCAGGCCTTGCAAGCCTGGCATCGGTTCTTCACCCAGTAGCTGCGCCGCGGATATCCCAAAGTAGCTGGCCAGTTTTTTGACGTTACTGTTTCTGGGCTCTTTGCTTGAGCCATTAAGGATTCGGTAAATCGTTGGCTGCGGCACACCAGTGACTTCAGCCAAGTAGTTTTGGCTGATTTTGTGGTGGTTCATCAGTGCCGCAAGTATGTCCTTGATATCCATTTCGCAACTATACGTTGGTGAGTTGTTTGTGTGAAATTCGCTGACGTATTGCAATTCAATTCGTTTGAGAATTAGTATCGGGCCATGAAAACGGTCCGAGACATGCTCATCACCCTGCGTAGTGCCGGTCATTCTGATTACGCCATCGCACGGCTGACTGCCATTTCGCAGCCCACCATCAACAAGCTGCGTCAGGGCGTCCTCCTCGACACTTCTTATGCAAATGGAAAGCGTATTGAAGCCTTGCTCAGCCGCGTTGTCGGTGAGGGGAAGGCACAACGTATGGCTGCCATGACTGATCTCGACCCGGCTCAACAACATTTCCGATTTTAGCGAGGCAATCCATGCTGAACATGCAGCTGAAACCACAAGAAACCCCCATTGGCGCGTTGCGTAACGCACTGCATGCCTGGCGGCAGCGGGAGCGCTGGTCCATGGAGACGCTAGCCGCGGTGGTGGTGGAGCATTACTACGCCAGCGGCTTCGATAGGGTGTGGCTGGTGGAATTCCAGCAGCCGGGCCGGGGCAGTGATGCGGCACGGGTGATGAAGACCAATGCGGAGCGATTGGGGCGTTGGCTGGATGACCAGACCAAGGATTGCACTTTGTTGCCGTTCAATCTGCTGCCAGTGCTGCTGTCGGTCTTGCCTGCGGATTTGCGTTTGCAGTGCGCGGTGGAGTTGTTGTTGCCGGTTGGCCTGGATGTGTCGCTGCGTGCTGGCGAGGCAGTGCAGGCTAGCCATGCGTCTGTGCTGGCCTGTCTGGCCAAGGAGGCGGGCGAGGGGCTGGCAGCTTTTGCGTTGCTGGCCGACCAGATGGGGCCGCAGGAATTGAAGCAGGCTCTGGTGGAACTGGAGGAGTCGAGCCAGGCGCATGTGCGGGCCTTGGGGCATATCCGTGCCTTGCTGGATGTGGGTGGCTGAGATGGCTGCGCCGGTGCAGCGTTTGCGCTTTCGCCTGGTGATGCGTTCGGCGTTTCGGGCGCGGTATTGCCCGCGGGAGTTGAAGCGGGTGCGGGGTAAGCAGTGCTTGCAGGAGCTGTTGGCCTTGCTGGATGAGAAGGTGCAGGCGTCGGCCCTACGTAATGATTTCTTGGAAGTCAGTCGGGAAAAGGAATAGCGCTATGCATCAAGTGGCAGTCCTTTTTGCGAGGACGGACAGCATTTATAAGCAGATGCCGAATTGTGATGTGTATGACATTGATCGCGATGCCAGAACCTGGCTTGGCAACATGCCGGTTGTTGCGCACCCGCCATGCCGCGCATGGGGACGGTTGAGGCAATTTGCGAAGCCTCGTCGTGATGAGAAGGAGTTGGCCTTGTTGGCGGTGGCGCATGTCAGGAAGTTTGGTGGTGTGCTGGAGCATCCGGCACAAAGTTCATTATGGCTGGTTGCGCAACTACCCCGACCTGGAGAGTTTCCTGACGAGTACGGAGGGTGGTCACTTGAGGTCGAGCAGTTTCACTTCGGCCATAAAGCGCAGAAGGCAACGTGGCTATATATCGTTGGATGCTTGCCCGGAGATATTCCGACTTTACCACGACGATCAGGGAAACCGACTCATTGCATACGCTCCTCAAAAAAAAGGCCGCGTTTGCCTACCGTCACTAAAGCTGAACGAGAGAAGACGCCTGCTGCGTTCGCTTCCTGGCTGTGTTTGCTGGCGGGAAAGTGCCAGGTTACCTCCCGTTCGGTTTTGAGTGTCGTAGGAGAAGGGCCGTGTGGCCTGATTTGTGGGTGAAGGTGAGCGGCGATGTGGTGCAGGACGCGGCTTACCTGCTTTCGCTGCGCGGGGTGGCGGGTGGTTATGCCGCCCGGCAGCGGGAGTTGAAGCGCTTGGCTGTGTTGTATGGCGCGGGTTACCGCATGGATGTGGAGCGGGTGTTGCGCGATGGGCCGGGGGCGTTTGTGCCGTCGACCCGCTCGCCGGGGCAGCGTGAGGCTGCCTTGGCGGAGGCGCGGGCGATTCTGGCAAGGAAGGGGATGGGGTGAGCGAGGGTATTTTTCTGACCATGGTGGAGTGGGAGGCCTTGAATGGCCTGCCGGATCAGGATTGCCGGATGTATGTGTTGATGCGGCAGTGGATGGATCTGGCGAGTGGCATTGTGGGTGGTCGGCCCGGTCCTTTGATCAGCTATCGGCGCTTTCGTGAGCATATGGAGGTGCAGCGCGAGCGTGGCTCGACGGCGGCACCGACGCGCCGGTCGGATGATTCCTTGCGGGCGTCGGTGGCGAGGCTGGTGCGTTTCGGCTTGATCAAACGGGTGGTGGTGAAGGGGGCTGGGCGTTTTGTTTTTTGCTATCGGCTGTTGCTGGCCAAGTTGCGTCCAAATGAGGAGCCCCGCGTGGAACGGGGGCATGTCACGGATGGGCCGTTGTCGGCGAAAGCTACGTCGTATGTGGCTTTGCTGCGGGAGCGGGCGCAGCGTTTGTGGGGGCGAGGGTCTGGCCCTGAACCCCAGCCATCTGGGGTACCCCGTATTGATAAAACAGCCCGTAAGGGTGGTGGCGTTGTGGATAAGCCGGGGCCAGTCACGCTGGCTGACCCATGGCGGCTGGCGGCGGAGCAGGCCTTAGGCCCGTTGTTGTTGGGGCATGAGTTATTGTGTCCGCATTTGCCATCAGCCTTCGACCGGCTGGCAGCGGTGATGCGAGTGCGTACGGTGAGCCATGCGGAGTTGGGTCGTTGTCTGGCCATTGCCCGGCGCATGCGCAAGGTGGTGTCGATCCCGGCTTACACGGTGGGGATTGTGTTGGATGGCACGGAGTTACGGCGTTTACAGCGAGCGGGTGGTCGTCAGCCTGCTGTTGTCCAGGTGCGTCCAGCGGTGGAACCGTTTACCGGGCCGCTGGTGCAAACGCGTGCGGTGCAGCGGGATGCTTTGTCTGCAGCAAGGCAGATTCTGAGTCGGGTGGGTGCTTGACCGTTGGAGCGTGGCTATGCAGTTTTCGACAATAACGTCGCTGGTGGGGTGGGCCTTCCAGATTGAAGCGGTCTGCCTGGTGGCGGTGCAGAGGTATGGCGAGCCATCAGCAGGCACCGGGTTTGCCGAGTTCTCCGCGCACGATCTGAAAGTGCAGGCGGCCATGGTGATGTTGAAGATCAACCGCTTGCCCGCGCCGGAACGGGCAGTGCTGTGGGCCTTGCACGTGCAACGTGAGACGGAAATGCTGTACCTGACCACGGTGACACCGTGCAAATACGGCTTCCGGACGGACCTGGACATCATCCGCAAATGGGCAACCGGCAGCGGGCCGGGCTGCCGCGAGCTGGGCGACCGGGCCGGTGCCAGTTACCGCACCTTGCACCGCTATGAAAAAACAGTCATCCAGGTGCTGGAAGCCTTGATGCACAAGGCTTACGCGACTCTGGAGGGACAACATGAGGCCTTGCTGATGCACTTGCGGTACGCGGACCGCTTGACAGTGTGAGTGTCACAAAAGTACCATTTTTACAGCGGCCCGAACTTCGTCCAGAGTTCGGGCCTTTTGCATTTCATGGCCGGATTCCAGCGCCCGCGCCGGGGTCCCTGGCATTCCTGCAACCAGTGCGAGGCCTCGGACTCGCAGGCTTTGATTAGCGGCTGGGTTGCCAGCTTAGTGAATTTCACCGGGGTGAATTTCTGGTGAAATCGGGTGAACAAGATGGCCACGTTCCTGAGTCGCAAAGCCTTCGCCTTGTCGCAGGGGTGGTCACCCAGCTACGTCACCAAGCTGGGCAACAGTGGCCGCCTGGTACTGAGTGCCGACGGCAAATCGGTGGATGTCGAAGCCACCCTGGCGCTGATTGGCAAAACCGCTGACCCGTCCAAAGACGCCGTGGCCGAGCGCCACGCCAAACAGCGTTTGCAGCGTGATGTCTACGCAGAAGTCAGCCCCCACAGCGCAATCGCGCCGATGTCTACCGTGGCCAACTATCACAGCGCCAAAGCCAACCGCGAACACTACCTCGCCCTGCTGGCCAAGGCCGAATTCGAACGCACCTGCGGCGAAACCGTCGACCGGCGCGCAGTCGAAGACGCCGCCTACCGTGCGGGTCGACTACTGCGCGACACCTTGCTCGGCCTGCCCAAACAGATCTCCAGCGAACTGGCAGGCATGAGCGACCCCTGGGCGCTGGAGCAATACCTCACCACCCGCATGCGCCAGGCACTGGAAGACGTCGCCCGGCTGAATGCCGATGACCTGCACAAAGCCATGCAATAAGGAAAGCTGCCATGTACGCCGACGGCCCCCGCGCATACATGGATGGCTGGAGCCGTGGCCTGCAGCCCGACCCAGCACTGTGGGTGGATGAATGGGCGGACCAATACCAGCGCATCAGCGCGGAAAGCGGCGCGGCCGAACACGGCAAATACCACACTTCCCGCACCCCTTACGCCCGGGAAGTCATGCGCTGCCTGTCGCCCGCCCACCCTTGCCGTCGGGTGGTGGTGATGGGCGCATCGCAGATGCTCAAGACCCAGGTGGCGCTTAACTGGATGGGCGCGCTCATCCACATGGCCCCCGGCAACATCATGGCGCTGGAGCCCACGCTGCACATCGCCAAGCGCCTGTCCGACCGCATTGAAAAAAACATCGCCTGCGTGCCGGAACTGCGCGCCCGCGTTGCCGAGCCGCGCTCGCGCGACAGCCGCAACACCATGGATACCAAGCAATACCCCGGTGGCTCGCTGTTCATCACCACTGCCGGTAGTGCTGCCAACTTGGCCG